>JAGAOA010000224.1 GCA_017623955.1 Opitutales bacterium | reverse complement strand
GGTCATCATTATCGCCATCTAGTTCAATAGTGGGTGTAGTCTGTTCAAGTGTAGGAGGTTCTTGATAATAATTATCTTCTTCATTTTCTTCTGAAGATGTGATTACTTCTTCTTGAGTTTGTTCAAGTTTTGATTCTTGTTTTTCTAGTATATTGACGCGAGCATCTATATCATCTAAGAGTTCTGTTATTTGATTTAATTTTTCAGAAAGTGCATTTAGTTCGTTTGTTTGATTTTCAATATTTGCCGTTTCGGTAGATGTTGTATTTTGAATTTGCTCTATTGTTTCGTAGACATCTATGAATTTTGCTTTTAGATTGTTTCGAATAGTTTCGACTCCTGCTTGAAATGATTTGAATTTCTCATCGCAATCATTAGCGATTTGAAGTGCCAAGTTTTGTTCAATTTCTTCGCCCATTTCTTTAGTTTCGGCAATCATTAGTTGCAGGGCTGATAGGTTTTCAAATATGAGATCTATATCGTATTTTATCTTTTTGGTATCTTTTGCTATTTTTTGTTTGTTTTCTAAATGCTCAAACAAAAAAGGAGCAAGCATTAAACACATTCCACCCATAACCAATACACAACATAACAAGACGCTAGTATTTGACATTGTTTCCATCAATACGATATTGGGATATGCTATGACCAACACAGCCAAAAACATTAGTGCATCGGCAACAATAAGTGGAATGTATTTGTTTTTCATATTTTATATTTTATTCGAAATTCATAAAACCGACTTTACGGTAAACCTTCGACATCATCTTATTTACTCTGCGTTGTGCTGCCATTGAGCCTTTCTTTAGGGCAGATTCAATCAATGATTTGTCGGTTGAAAATTCTTTATATTTTGCACGGACATCTGCTAACCCATCTATTACTACATCAGCAACTGCCGATTTGAAGTCGCCATAACCTTTGCCAGCAAAATCATTTTCAATTTCTTCAAACGATTTTTTTGTAAATGCCGACATAATTCCCATTAAATTTGATATACCAGCTTTATTTTGACAATCAAAGCGTACGCAACTTTCACTATCGGTTACAGCCGACATTATTTTTTTACGCAATACATTTGGTTCATCGGTTATATACAATGTTCCGTTTTGATTAGTGTCGGACTTCGACATTTTAGAATCGGGAGATTGCAACGACATTATTCTAGCTCCAGTCTTTGGTATATATGGTTCTGGAATTTTGAATGTAGGAGAATAGGTGTTATTAAATTTTTGTGCGAGGTCGCGAGTGAGTTCTATGTGTTGCTTTTGGTCTTCTCCCACTGGAACAAGATCGGCATTGTAAATTAGGATATCGCTAGCCATTAACACAGGATAATATAGCAAACCACTATTTAGGGCTTCTTTATGTTTTTTTGCTTTATCTTTGTATTGTGTCATACGCTCGAGAGCTCCCAATGGACATATACAACCTAAAATCCAAGATAAATCGGCATGACCTTTTACCATACTTTGTAAAAATAGATTACATTTATCTGGATCAAGTCCGCAAGCCATATATTGAGCGGCACAGTCGTAAACATTTCGTTTTAAGTCGGCTGGCACATAGGGAACTGTGATAGCGTGCATATCGACAATTCCGAAATAACATTCGTAGTTTTCAATCATATCGCCCCAATTTTTTACAGCTCCGAGATAGTTGCCCAAGTGGAGTTTACCTGTCGGCTGGGCGGCGGTCATGACTACTTTTCTTTGTTCTATTGAATTTTCCATTTTCGTATTATTAGAGAATGTTGTATTTATACAATTTTTACAAGCTCAAAATAATGGAGGTTTTATGTAAAAAATACATAAAAAAAGCTTTAAATTTTATCATTTTATTACATCTTTGTTCTTATGAAAATAGGTTGCATATTTGATTGGGACGGTACTGTTGTAGATTCGGGCAGAACTCATGAATTTACATGGATTGAATTGGCTAAGGCACATAATTTTGAATTAATCCCGAATTTTTTTGAAATAACTTTCGGTGTTAGAAACATAGAAATAATAACCGATATATTAAAGTGGACTAAGGATATGGATTTTGCTTTAGAATTATCAGAGGAAAAGGAAAATTTATATCGCAAAATTGTTGCAGAGCGTGGAGTTCCCACTATCAAAGGTGTAGAGGCTTTCTTGAAATCTATAAACGATGTAGGTTGTGTGTGTGCGATTGGTTCTTCTACTCCGAGAAAAAATTTAGATATAACAGTTGCTAAGTTAGGATTTGAAAAGTATTTTAAAGCTTATGCCGCTTCGGAAGATGTAACGAAGAGTAAGCCAGCTCCAGATGTTTTCTTAAAAGCAGCGGAACGCATAGGAGTATCGCCTGAAAACTGCATAGTTTTTGAAGATTCTTTTATGGGAATAAAAGCAGGGGTATCGGCAGGAATGAAAACTGTTGCAGTTGCTACAACCAATTCTATGGAAGCATTGGCAAATGCATCGCAAAATCCTGAATGTAGAATAGATATTATTACGAGAGATTTTGAAATGATTGCATATTCTGATATTAAAAATCTTTTCTAGCAAATGAGCGGAAGTATTTTCAAATTATCATCAAAATTCGCTCCGTCAGGGGATCAACCAGAAGCAATTTCTGCTATTACTGATAGTATTTTAGATGGCAACAAATATACTACTCTTGTTGGGGTTACTGGGTCTGGAAAAACATTTACGATGGCTAATGTCATAAAAAATTTAGATAGACCTGCGTTGATTATTTCGCACAACAAGACTTTAGCGGCTCAATTATATGCTGAATTTAAGGAGTTCTTTCCTGATAATGCAGTAGAATATTTTGTGAGCTATTACGACTATTATCAACCAGAAGCATATATTCCTCAGACTGATACATACATAGAAAAAGATTCTTCTATAAATGACGAGATTGAAAAGTTGCGTATATCGGCAGCGTCTTCTTTAGTTTCTAGACGTGATGTTATTGTTATTGCGACTGTTTCTTGTATTTATGGATTGGGCTCGCCTGAAGATTTTAGAAAGTTGATGATTCCTTTGCGCAAGGGAATTGAATTGTCTAGATCTGATTTTGTTCAAGCTCTTATTGACATTCATTATCAGAGAAATAATACGGCTTTTGAACGTGGTATGTTCAGAGTTCGAGGAGATGTTGTTGATGTGTTTCCTGCATATCTTGATACTGCATTGCGTGTTGAGTTTTTTGGCGATGAAATTGACAGTCTAAAAAAAATTGACCCGTTGACTTCTTCGGTAATTTCTAGATTAGAGCGATTTGATTTGTATCCAGCAACAGGTTTCGTAACTCCTAAAGAGAAAATTCAAGCGGCTATTCCAGCTATAAAAGCAGAATTAGAAAATCGTGTGGCTGAATTGGAAAGTCAAAATAAACTACTAGAAGCGCAACGTATAAAAATGCGTACAGAACAAGATCTAGATTTACTTCAAGAAACAGGTTTTTGCACTGGTATTGAGAATTATTCGCGTCATTTAGCTGGTAGAGAAGCAGGATCGCGTCCGTGGTGTTTGTTAGATTTCTTTCCCCACGACACAGTGTTATTTTTAGATGAAAGTCATGTTACGTATCCTCAGATTAGAGGAATGTATCATGGGGATAAATCTCGCAAAGAAAGATTGATAGAATATGGATTTAGATTGCCAAGTGCGTTAGACAATAGACCACTTCGTCCAGAAGAATTCGATTCGCTTACAGGACAGACCGTATTTGTATCGGCTACGCCAGCTCCATTTGAGTTATCGGTTAGCGATGTTGTGGCTCAACAGATTATTCGTCCAACTGGATTGTTAGATCCAGAAATGATTGTGCGCCCTATAAAGGGACAAGTAGAAGATTGTGCATCTGAAATTGTAGAGGCAACAAAACGCAAACAAAGAGTTTTTGTAACAACGCTAACTAAACGTATGAGTGAAGATATTTCTGAATATCTACGCGAATTAGGCATAAAAGTAGAATATTTACACTCTGATATAGATGCTATTGAACGTGTGGAAATTTTGCGTAGATTGCGTTTAGGTGAGGTCGATGCGTTAGTAGGGGTAAATCTTTTGCGCGAGGGCTTAGATGCTCCTGAAGTATCGCTTGTGTGTATATTAGATGCTGATAAGGAAGGCTTCTTGAGAAGTGCAACTAGTTTAATTCAAACAGCAGGTAGGGCGGCTCGTCATGAAAATGGGCGTGTAATCTTGTATGCAGATAATATAACAGGTTCATTGCAGACTGCTATCGATACGTGTTCAAATCGTCGTCAAACTCAGATGAAGTATAATTTGGAACATAACATTGTGCCTCGTTCTGTTTCGCGTCCTGTTCAACCATCGCTAGTAAAACGTGAAGATAAAATGAAAGCTTTGGCATCAAAACCAAAGAGTGAACTCAAAAAAATTATTGAAGAACTCACTGCTGAAATGTTATCGGCTGCAGATAGATTGGATTTTGAAAAGGCAGCCCTATTACGTGATCAAATAAAAGTTTTACGAAAAAAATAATGTTGCCAACGTTTTATTAAAGACTAATTTGTTTCTTATGAAAAAATTTATTTTCTCTTTGTTTTTGTTATCATCATTGTTGACTTACGCCGATTTTGACTTACAGGGTATGCTCAAAAAAGCAAGAGAAGGAGATGCAGATGCATTGAATTCTATCGGAGAATTTTACGCCGACGGAGATGGCGGTAAAAATGTTCCTAATTTTGAAATGGCTGTGCAGTTTTGGCGTAGAGCCTCTAGAGCTGGGTCATCTAAGGCTTTTACTAATTTGGGTATATCTTTCTACTCCGGTAAAGGCGTTCCAAAAAATATACCAATGGCAGTAGAACTTTGGACTGAAGGGGCAAAACGTGGCGACGCTACTTCTCAATATATGTTAGGTAATGCGTATTGTCATGGTATGGCTGTTCTGCCTGATATGCCAACTGCTGCTTTCTGGTGGACTAAAGCATCAGAACAAGGTCATAAACGTGCTCAAAATAATTTGGCGTTTGCTTATGCAAAAGGTTCTGGGGTAGCTAAAAAAGATATGAAAAAAGCTTTCGAATTGTGGAAAGCTTCGGCAGAACAAGGTCATGATATAGCTCAAGTCTATATGGCTTTGTGTTATTATACAGGAGATGGTGTTGCTAAAGATGCTTCTAAAGCGGTCGCTATATGGCACAATGCTGCAGAAATAGCTAATAATACTGAAGCTATTTATTATTTGGGAGTAGCTAATGCATCTGGTATTGGAACTCCTAAAAATCTAAAAAAAGCTTTTAGATATTTCTCTATCGCAGCAAACAGAGGTAATAAGTC
>JAGAOA010000223.1 GCA_017623955.1 Opitutales bacterium | reverse complement strand
TGGGGAATCACCATACCCAGTAGGACCTAACGGACATATCTGCCAATACGAAAAACCAGACTCTTTAGCAAAGTTTAAAAAAGCATCGGCACTTCTACCAATATTTCCTATACCATAGTCTGACGGCAATGACGATATATGCAAGAAAACGCCAGCTCCCCTGCGTGTAATCCAAGAAAAATCCATAAGTTTAGGCGTTGCTTGATTCTTTATTTTCGTAATAATTTATAAATGCATTATTCAAAACTTTATATCCACCTGGAGTTGGATAATCGCCAGAGAAGAACCAATCGCCTGAACACGTTGGAACTGCTTTATGGAGATCTTCTATCGTTTGAAAAACTATATCTAACTGACCATGCCAATCACCCTTTGTTGGATAAACCATCTCTACTATTTTACGGGTTATTTCATCATCGGTAAACTGGTCGTATATTTCCTTTACATAATTAGTTAACTCTTTATCTGGCTTTTGACACTGTGCTATGCATTTTTGATATACATCTCTGATAAGGTCTTTATTCCCTTTTTCTTTTGTTAACTTTATTGCTGCTTGGAAAGCGATAAATTTGCCCAACTCGCTCATATCTATACCATAACAATCTGGATAACGAACTTGGGGAGCTGTTGAAGCTATGACTATTTTCTTGGGATTCGTTCTACCCAAAATACGCAATATCTGCTGATTTAATGTTGTTCCTCGAACGATAGAGTCATCTAAACAAACAAGCGTATCTTTTGGTTCGACTATCCCATAAGTGATATCATAAACGTGCGAAGCTAATTTTGTTCTATCTTTCTCATTTGAGATGAATGTTCGCATTTTTATATCTTTATGGGCTATTTTTTCACATCGTGGCCAATTATCCATTATGAGCGAATCTAAAAGCTCGCCTGTAATCTTTTCATTTTTGGCAACAACTTCTTCTAATGCCGATTTCACTTGACGACGACGTATTCTACGCATTTCGCTCATCATTCCATAATACGCCATTTCTGCTGTATTAGGAATATAACTAAAGACACTATTTTTGAAATCGTTATTTATACTTTTACAAACTTTTTCGCACAATGCTGCACCCAATGCTTTACGTTCTTTATATATTTCGGGATCATTGCCACGCGAAAAATACAAACGCTCGAACGAACATGCCTTCTTTTCTCCGGCTGGACGATACTCGTGTTCTTCACATGTTCCATTGCGACGCACTATATAAACTGAACCAGGAGCAACTTCTTTTACGTCATCGGCTGATGCCTCAAAGACTGTCATTAAGGATACTCGCTCTGACGCAAAGGCTATAATTTCATCATTTTTATAGTAATAACATGGACGAATTCCATGTGCATCGCGCAAAACAAAACAGTCGCCATTACCAATTGCTCCTGCAATAGCATATCCACCATCCCAATCCTTAGCAGCATTACTTACAATACGCAACGGATTCAAACGCTCGTTCATCATTTGCAAAATTTGCGGACCAGATATGCCTTCATTGCGAAGTTCTCTGTAAATTTCGCCATGCTCTATATCAAGATGATACGTTATTTCTTCAAGCGCTACTCGCGAATTTGTATTATGGATTGGATGTATTCCAAAACCTACAAGCTCGTTACACAATTCATCAGCATTAGTGATATCAAAGTTTCCTATGAGCATCAAATTTCTTGCTGGCCATGTACTCTTACGAACAAATGGTGGACACGATATTTTACTATATGAACCTTTTGAACCATATCGTAAATGTCCCATCAGAACTTCAGCTTCGTAATCAAAATTAGCTTTTACTGTATCTGGAAACTCGGGAAATATTATACCTTTTCTAACCTTTTCGTTATATTTTTCGAGCTGTTCGCCAAAAACTTTTGAAAGTGCATTTGCCTCTACATTTCGCTCACGGAACATATATGGCGAACCCGCTGGAACTCCTATTTTTACAGCACCTATACCTGCTCCATCCTGACCTCGATTATGTTGCTTTTCCATCAACAAGAAAAGCTTATTAAAGCCCCATAAGGGGGTTTCGTACTTTTCTTGATAGTATTTTAGGGGCT
This sequence comes from Opitutales bacterium, assembly GCA_017623955.1. The sequence continues at coordinate 4,582 of JAGAOA010000223.1, read as the reverse complement.
TTAAAAGTCTGATTAAAGCAATCATATATTCCCCCTTTCTGCGTTAAAAGGCGCTACACGGCCTGTTAATATACGATTTATTTTCTGCGATAAGGCGTAGTTCATATTTTTTAGAAAAACTTTACACAAACTTACAATTACATCGCTCTTTTGCAAGATAAATCAAAGCACAAAGTGTACAATTTTGTAATTATTTTACTTATTTACCAGCATCACTAATTTTGCATTAGACTATTGCAAAATATAACGTTTATACACATAACCTATACCTATCAACGTTACTCCTAGCATAGCAAACGATGCTACTCGCAATATTCCGTCTAAATTTGATGCATCAAAGACAAAAACTTTACTTACTGCTGCCAAAACAAGCACCAAAGAAATATATCTAAAGCTTACATTTACTCTGCCAAACACCAACAATCCTACTCCCATTACTAACCAAAGAACTGAATAAGAATAGAACTCTAGTTGCGTAGGTACTACATTTATAAAATTATCAACAAAACACAATTTCAATTCCACGTTAGCAAACACAAACATCAACAAAAATACAACTACTATACTTATGTTTTTTACTACATTTTGTTGAACTCTTTTACTGAAAACTAATATCAACAACGCAGGCAGTAACAATCCAAAAATAGAGGCGTTTAATATCGGATATCCGCATATATAAATACGATTGTTGGTTGCCATAAGTACGTTGACAAGAGACAACAAACTCATTACTAACATCAAAACATAGCTTGTGTTTCTTATAGAATTGGATCGAATACGTTCAGAAATTTGCATCGCAAGCAAGGCAACTATTCCAACAGATGATGTTGCAATTCCAAACGAAGCAAACATCCAATTTCTCCCTAAGAAATACACCATTGAAAAGGCTATCAAATTGAATATTCCTCCTGCAAAAAACAACGTTATAAATGAATCAAAAAAGTTTTCTGCAAAGGTACTCGCGGTACGTTTTCGAGTACATAAATAACTTACAACACTAACAAAAGCTACAATCGCAATATACACAATCTTCAGCATTTTATCATCATACGCGATATTATCACTTACTAAATAGAAAGTAGTAGAACTTTCAAGAACTAAAAATGTTAAAATAGGAAAACTTACAAGCACTACGGTCTTTATTCCAAAATTAAAAGTTTCATCTTTTAGCAGATAATATAGAAGCGTATTTATAGCTATAATTGCAGACAACCACAATATGTATTCTTCGTTAAAACAATTTTCACTAAAAAATATTGACATCAAAACTATATTGAAAACTGCTATGACTAATTCCTTTCGACAACAACAATTAAATTTACGTTCTAACAAATAGTTTATAGCGATTGTAGTAATTACAACATAACTACCCCAATAATCGCCAAATTCACCTAAAACAGCAATTATTACACCAATTATACACAAGGAAATATTTACAAACGCTTTCCCCTTGAAATACACAAAAATACTAGTTGCACACACGCTCAACATTCCAACAAACGTAAACAAAAATGAATTTTCAGCATATTTCACCCATATTATTGCCATGACAAAAGATGCAATAACACTTATTACAACGTTTATTGTACTTCTTATACCACCCCATATTGCTAATGATACGAGTAAACAATACGCCAACGACAAACTATACATTTGAAATTTCACATGGAACATATTGTAATGATAAATTTCATGCGGTATGAGAACTAGACCTATCGACATTATTGTATAAGATATAATCCAACTCAATACATCAAAATCCGACTCTTCTAAATTTGCGAATATTTTAGGATACTGTTTGTAAAAAGATAAAACATCTAAACGTTGTCCACACCAATAGAACATATAAGAAACTACTACTGTATACCAAAATAACCACTGAAAATCGGCATGAGGAAACTCCTTCTCGGAAATATTTAAATTTATTGTAATAAGCCAAATTACATTACCAAGCAATGTAAATAAAACTTGTGGTATTGCATTTCGAGAAACTGATACTTTTAAAGTCAATACAGTCACTACAAACAGATATATCAACAACACTAAAACACTAGGATTTTCTGTTGAAAATATCGCTGGAGCTAACAATGCACCTAGTGACGCAAGGTATATCATTGAACTTCCATAGCGTCGCACAGAAATAAGCCCCGCAACTGATACTGCAACGCTACCAAAAAAACTACTTTTATCTGAAATTATATCATAATACTGCCCTGCTGCATAAAAATCGCCATACGCTACTGCCAATGCTGAGGCAAACAATATGGTAGATATTTTAGAAAAGCTTTCGTTTTTTCGCTTTAAATATTCTGCACCAACTAACAGTACAAATGCAAACACTGCGGTTGAACTTACACGCATAAGTGGAGAAAGCAAACCTTGCTCGATTGAATATTTCGCCAAGAAAAAGCCTGCAAAAATTAGAGCCAAACCGCCAAGCCAAAGAAAAAATTTCGACACTACATAATCTTCAAAAAATGTCCTAATTTTTTCACCCAAATTAACAGTAGAGGTTTTTTCTTCGGGATAATACAGTTTAAAATCTTTTATATGTTGAGATGTTATATCTATATGTTCTGAAGTAGAAAATTCTTCCTTTTTAGGCTCCGAATGAATGCTAATAGAATTTTCTATTGGGGAGTGTTTTTCTTCTGAGAGATTTTCTGTATCATTTTGCGAACATTTCAAACGTTCTTCAAGTTCTATTACCCTTTTTGCCAAGTTATTCAAACTTGTTTGCAATATATTTATATGAGCTGTTAATGTTGATATTTTTATTACAAAAAATACTACAAATGCTACAAAAAGAAACAGAAAAAACATATCAAAATTCAAACTAATCATGCGATTGATACTAAACGTATATCAACTACAAGCAAGTTAAAAAAAATCTATTTTGCTGTACGAGTTTCAAAATATGTTTTCATTGCAGCGTTTACAATAGGACCAGCCGTACGACCACCTCCGACATCGCCAACTTCTTCACCCTCAACAACTACACACATTGCAACTTCTGGATTTTCAACAGGTGCAAAGGCTATCATCCACGCTAAATCTAATTTCTTTCCATGAGATGTAACTTGTGCTGTACCTGATTTTGCCGCAACTTGTGCATATTCAATAGCGGCACGTTTACACGTTCCACGCTGTACTGCGGCAATCATTCCATCGACAATAGCTTTATAATTTTTTTCGCTAATTGGCAAAGGCTTGGCTTGATGATAGGCTAAATCGGTTATACGATTTTCATCGTGGACAATAGAAGCCTTTGTTCGCGTTCTCTTTCCTGCAATGGAAGCTACCATACATGCAATTTGAAGAGGAGTTTGACGCAAATATCCTTGCCCTATCGATGTATTTGCGGTATCGCCCATACTCCATCCACCCTCAAATTCACGATTTTTACGCTTATATTCGGGAGTTGGAACTATTGTTCTATGCCAATAATTTTCGGACAACTCTATATTGGGATTCGCATTCAAACCAAGCATTTCCGCCGTTTTATGAATAGATGTAATTTTGGAATCGATACCTGCTGAATAAAAATATGTATTACAACTATTGGCAATTGCTCCAATCAAATCTAAATTACCATGTCCTGAACGCTTATGACACGGAAATATTCGACGTCCTATTTTCATTCCTCCTGAACACGTCTTGACTGTTTCTGGAGCGATAGCACCATCTTGCAATGCAGCGATTGATGTAACTATTTTAAAAGTTGAACCAGGAGGATACAAACCTTGAGTTGCCCTATTTAACCATGCTCCATTCTCTGTAATTTCATTGCTTACAGCATAAGATATATACGGGGTTAGTGAATTTAAATTGTAACAAGGACGACTTGCCATAGCTAAAACTTCGCCTGTTTTTACATCTAAAACTACGGCAGCACCCTTCCTTGAACCAAAAGCATCTTCTATGGAATCTTGTATATTTAAATCTATCGAAAGTGACAAGCTCTTACCCTTTTTAGCTGTGATATCTAAAATACTTTCATACTGATACCCCAGATGATCAACCACCCAAATTTTTGCACCATTTGCTCCTGCCAAATCTTCATTAAAAGCCTTTTCTACCCCGCTTTTACCATATTCGCCCGCAAATGACGAGGTACGCAATTCTTCGCCAGGGATACCTGATACATCGATATTATCGAAATTACTTGTAACATACCCTAAAACGTGTGCGGCTGTTTCACCATGTGGATAATATCGAGAAGACGAAGTATATATCTGTATTGGCGAATTTATAGGCAAACGTTCCGACAATATAGCGTGCTCTTTTGCTGATAAATCTTTTATAAGTGGAAATGGCAATAATCGATGTTGCCACTCGTGACGCTCAAATTCTTTTTGTGAAAACTTATAATTTGAACCCAAAATTGAATTTATAACATCTATATATTTGCCAAGCACTATACCTTGAGCTACTCTCTTTGAATTTGGTAAAGGATTAGGCAAGGTTTCGCCCCTAGCCAATGCTGCCCGTCTATCTGCTCTAATTTTTTTTGCAATAGAAGAAATTTCTTCGTTTACATCATGCATAAACAACACGGCAGAATAACGAGGTTTATTTGTAA
>JAGAOA010000222.1 GCA_017623955.1 Opitutales bacterium | reverse complement strand
TAAGACTGCTGTAATTGTTTCTACTAGAGGATATCTAAACGAGATTTTTTCTCCGCAACAACGAGCTTTGCCACGCAGTAGAAACCAACTAAGTATGGGTATGTTATCGTAAAACTTTATGTGTTTACCGCATTTGCAGTGGGATGGAGGTGTAGCAACAGATTCGCCTTTAGGAATTCTAAATATGCATACATTTAAAAAACTACCGATACACGCACCTATACAAAACATACAGATTTGCATTATGATTGGAAAATTATTTGCTGTTTCTATAATAGTCATAAGTCAAGTGCTTTATACATTATTTCAGCTATTTTTTCAAAGTTTTGATTTGACCAAATAGACATTGATTTAGCTCCTTGCCACGCCAGCATAGGTAGCCCACTTTCGGCTTTTATTCCGTATTTTCGGGCTTCAATAACTGATGTTGTTTGTTCATTTCTTCTATAAGGCATATCGAAAAACACAGCCGAATTTGGAACTTTAGAAAAGTCTAGAACTGGATTGTCGTCACTTTTTAAGCCTATTGATGTAGAATTTATTATGATAGCATTTTCTGGAATTTCTATTTCTGAAGAAAGCTCTAGGGCGGTACAGTTAAAATTATTAGCTTTTATATCGGCTACTAATTTTTGCAGGCGTTCTTGAGAGCGATTTGCTATTGTTAAGCTTTTACAATTATTTGCCAACAGATGGAAAGCTGCACCTCTAGCAGCTCCGCCAGCACCTAGTATAATTATATCAGCATTTTGAATTTTTTTGTCTAGCGAATATTTTATTGCAAATTCTAAGCCTATGCCGTCTGTATTATATCCGCGCCAACCACCATCGATTTTTTGCAATGTATTGCATGCTTTAGCTTGTTGTGCAGAAATGTCTATTTCTTTTAAGAAAGGCATTACAACTTCTTTGTGTGGAATTGTAAGATTTATTCCCACAAAATTTTTTTCATAAAAATATGGCAAAACTTCACCTAAGATTTGAGCATCTACTTCAAACGCATAATACTTTGAGTACTTGAAAAGCTCATTGTTTATAGATATTTCTTTTAGAGCTTCATTTTGCATTAAAGGGCTCAATGAGTGTGCAATAGGTTTGCCGAATACTGCGAAATTTGGAATATTATCGCAGAAGTTTTGCAAATTTAAATCTTGCGGTGTATAAATCATAAATAGTTTCTTTGTCCAAATAGGAAAGTTCCAACTCTAATCATAGTTGAACCTTCTTCTATTGCGATTTGTAAGTCGTGGCTCATACCCATAGAAAGTTCGGGCAAATCTACTGAAAAAGTTTGAGATAGTTTATCTCTAATTTGTCGCAAATTAGCGAAACATCGACGTGCGGTATCCAAATTTTCATCGAGAGGGGCAATTGTCATAAGTCCTTCTACTTTTACATTTTTTAGTTGTAATGCACATTCTAAAAGAGAAGGCGCGTCTTCAATTTCAGCACCGAATTTAGCGGGGTCTCTACCTGCGTTTATCTGTAACAAAACACGTTGTTCTTTAGATATTTTAGAGGCTTCGGACTCGATTTTTTTTAGCAATTTAATGCTATCTACGCTTTGTATTCTTGTGAAACATTCAACAGCTTTTTTTACTTTATTGGTTTGAAGATGACCTATAAGTTCCCAATCAATGTTTGATGATTTTGCTTTTATTGAGTGTGATTGTTCTATCTTTATTGATGCTTCTTGAACCTTATTTTCACCGACAGCCGAAAAGCCAAATTTAGCAGAAAATTCTGCGGCATCTAGCGGATGAGTTTTGGTTACAGGTAGAATTTTAACATCGTTTAAATTGCGTGAACACTTAGAAGTAGCATCTTCTACACGTTGTATAAGAGCTTTACAATTTTCGCAAAAATCTTCGTAATTTACCATTATTTGTAGTTTTTGTTTGCTACGCTTGCAGCTATTAGACGCTTGCCAAACTTCATTAGCGAACCTGTTGGATTAGCCGCTTCCGATAAAGTTTCGTCGAATGCTTTTACGAACTTATCAACTTCTGCCTCTGTTATGATAAATGGTGGCAATAATTTTACAGCATGGACTTCGTGACTTGTAACTTGGGTTATTATTTTGTAGTTATCCATTAATGATGTTACAATCATCTGAGTAAAGAGAGAATTATTTGCAGCTTTCAACATTTTCCATGTAGCTTTTTGCAACAATCCTTTTGGTTCTTGGAATTCTATGGCAATCATTAAGCCGAGTCCACGAACTTCTTTTATGTAAGAATGTTTCTTTTGTAATTGTGTTAGTTTTTCTTTTAGCAATGCTCCCATTTTAGCGCAATTTTCAACCATTGCTTCTTTTTCTAGAACGTGGATAGTTGCCAAACCGCTGACCATAGCAAGATTATTTCTGCCGAAAGTTGTTGAGTGCTTTACGCAGTTATCTAGCGGAGAGAATACACTTTGATGAATTTCTCGAGTAGTGATAAAACATCCACAAGGCACGTATCCACCACTGAGTGCTTTTGCCATTGTTACAATATCTGGTTGTAAATTCCAATGTTGATAGGCGAACATTTTGCCAGTTCTACCAAATCCAGTTTGGACTTCGTCCATTATAAACAAAGCTCCATACTTGTGACACAATTCTTGTGCTCTTGGGAAGAAATCATCGCTAGGAACATTTACACCATGACCTATTACAGGTTCTGCAATTAAAGCTGCAACATCGCCAGCTTTGAGATTGTTTTCTAAATCTTCAAT
>JAGAOA010000221.1 GCA_017623955.1 Opitutales bacterium | reverse complement strand
GTAGGAACTGACACGTAGTTTGAACGCTGTCCCCATGCAATATTACTTTGGAGTTTATTGAGCATTTCTACATTGCACGAAAATGCTCCAGTAGGTTTCATATCATTATAAATTACATTCGATTGAATTTGAATATCGCTTTCTTTTACAGAAGAATCAAAACCAGAAAGCTCTATGTAACGATATCCATGGAAAGTAAATTCTGGATAAAATTCAGCAACACCATCTGATGCAAATGTGTAATAGTCGGTAGTCATAGACGAACGATAATTTTCGGTATATAAAGTGCCATCTTTATTAAGCATTTCAGCTACTCGCAATGTGATTTTCTGACCCTTTTTGCCCTGAAATTTCATCTGCGGAATGGCCGTCATATTCTGCCCAAAATCGAAAACAAAAGTACCGTTGGCTATCTTATTTACTGAAATTGGCTTTATTATCTTCTTTACAACAATAGGTTGATTGCGACGCGGTTCAAGTAATGGCTTAGATGTAACCTTCTTGGTAATTGGAGTTTTCCATGCCGAGTCATCAAAAGAACGTGAATGCCAATCTTTAGGTTCTAAGTTTGCATCAAATTCTTGACCATCGTAAATATCAGCATACTTTATACCGCCTTTCGATACTTTCCATGAACTATCAGTAATGACAGTTTTTGAAGTACCATCGGCATACTTAATTTCAAGTTGAAGCAAAAATTCAGGCTTGTGATAACGCTTGTTAGATTGATCTCTAAAAAATATTCTACCTGCATACCAACCATCAGCAACAATAGCAGAAATTACATTATCACCTTGCGAAATATGCGAAGTTACATCGTAAGAATTTGTTTGAATGCGTTTGGTGTATTCTGTCCACCCCGTACCCCACAAATCGTTACCGACTTTCTTACCATTTAACATTACTTTGAAGATACCTTTACTTGTTACATACAAACGTGCCGACACTTGTTTTGAAACACTTTCAAACTTCTTGCGAAAATACATAGGAGAAACTCCCAACTTTTTATCAGGAGTGAAATATGGAATTCTTTCTCCATTTACGTCTTTCCACTGGCGAAATTTGTACATATACAAGCCCTGTGGTTGTTCTGGAGTTGTAAGCCACATACCCTTCCAATCTGAATTAGATTTCAATCCAGCTTCATAGAATGCGGTATCGCTCCATGACGATTCATTACCAAGCTCATCCCAAACTTTTACACGCCAATACAAACGTTCCCCAGATTTTGTCGTGGGTGCTAGATTATCGACACGTACTGATTTAGAACTTTCTATTTTCGAAGAATCCCAAACTAACGATTTAAAAGAATCATCTTTGGATACCTGAATTTGATATGCACTTTGACTTATTCCATTGCGTAAAAGCGGAAGTTTCCACGAAAGAGATGTGTCTTCTAGATTGATTCCAATCGGATTTTCAAAACCTGCCCCAATAGATAACTCGGTAGGCTTAAACTTTTCTTGAGTAAAAAACTTATGAGAGCATCCACACAAAATGAATGATACCAATAGTACAAATATGTTCAATTTCATATCTATAATTTGTATTTTTGAGAAGATTAAAAGTCAAACATTTTATTATAGCTAAAAACAAACAGGATTTTGCCGTTGACACAATATAAGGTAATATGTTTGAATGTCCCATTATGGCAAAAGTAGATTTACAGTTAGTAGAAATGGTACTTAAACGTGCTAAAATGGATTCTATCCAAGTAGCAAAAATTATTGAAGATATAAAATTTGAAAATGAAGCTGCCAAAGAAACTGGAGAAAAAGAACCAGCAGTAAAAAAACAATTTGTATTTATAGTAAACGATCCGTATGGGAAAATAGCTGAAACTGGATTTGAATTCGCTGGTTGGGTAGCTCAAATACCAGCAGATGACGCACCTCAAAGTGCACTTCAAAAGCTACATTACGGTGCGTACGACTTCAACATTACTCCAAAGGGGAAGAAAATGCCAATCAAAACAATAGACGAAGCAGTAAGATTCGGCTCGGCTAAGATATACAAAGAACACAATATTTGGTTAAAAAATAAAGAACCCGTTTTGCTAATAACAACAAACGGAAAACTTCCACGTGCTAAACAAGACGAAGAAGAAGACTTTTAATTATGATTCGCAGAATTACAAAATATGGCGAAGATGTACTTAGACAAGTAGCAAAACCTGTTGAGAAATTTGATACCTCAATAAAACAACTTGCCGATGATATGGTAGAAACAATGTACGAAGCTAATGGCTTGGGATTGGCTGCCCCTCAGGTAAATGAAAGTTTAGCTATGTTCGTTATAGATATGCGTCGTCGGCTAAATTCAGATGCTCCGTGCGAGTTTACAATAGATGGTAAAGCTTTGCCTTTAGATATAGCTATGCCTTTAGTTGCAATAAATCCTAAATTAGAACTAATTGGGGAATACGTGGAAGTTTGCGAGGAAGGTTGTTTATCATTTCCAAACATATTTGCAGAAGTCGAACGAATCGATGTAGTAAAGTTAAATTATCAAGACATCAATGGAGTTGAACATGAGCTCATTTGTAACGACTTGTTCGCTCGTTGCGTTCAACATGAGTTTGATCACTTACAAGGAATATGTTTTGTAAACAGAGTAGAAAAAAAGAATATTTCAAAAATTGAAACAAAACTCAAAAAATTGCGTCGAGAAACTCGCGATTTTCTAAAGACAAATAAATAAGAAATACCTCTGGCTAAATCATCCAATTTCGACGATATTAAGTGATTACAGCATGAAGAATATGTGCATATCCTTAACGGGTAGTATGGGCAACGGTAAGAGTGCTGCAGCTACTGCGTTTGCAGATTTAGGAATAAAAGTTTTAGATGCCGATAAACTAGCACATTTTGTATTAAATGAAGATAACTACGTAAAAGAACAAGTGTTTAATCTTTTGGGCAACGTATACCTATCAGATGGAAGAGCCGATAGAAAATCTATTGCTAAAGAAGTTTTTACTGACGAAAAAAAATTGTTAGCTCTAGAAAAAATAATACATCCTGCAATAGAAAAAATTTGGCAAGACGAAGCAAAAAAACATAAGCTTTTAATTGTAGAAGTTCCCCTGCTATATGAAAAAAGACTTGAAAGTAAATTCGATTTGTGCATTAGTGTGTATTGTAGCGATGAACTTCGTCGCAAGCGTTTAGTGCAGAGAGGGATGACACCCGAAGAAATTTCTACGCGAGATGCGTTTCAAATGTCGTCACTAAAAAAAGCACAACTAGCCGATATCGTTTTGTTCAATGAAAGTTCTATTGATTTTCTAAGAAGTCAGGCGGCTAGAGTTTTATCACGATTAATAAAGTAAAAGATGCAAGAAGAAAAATTACCAATTGAATCCGAAGTTCAACCCAAAAAAAGAGGCAGAAAACCTAAAACTGAAAAACTTGAAACTTCTGATACCACTACTGAAGAAAAAACTGCAAAAAAAAGAGGCAGAAAACCTAAGACTAAAGTAGAATCAGCCGTTGCAGAAGTTACGACGTTGAACGATTCAAACGACAATTTAGATATTCAAGCAAAACCTGAAAAGAAAAAACGTGGACGTCAACCACGCACCGATGGACCTCAGTGGAGAGATACGCCAGAACCATCACAGATTGAAACTGAAAGCGATGCGGAAGAACAGGCGTTATTTGTACCATCCACATCAGATGATTTCGCTTATGCCACACATCAACAAGACAATGAAAATGAAATTGTTGGCGATACGGAAATAGATGATGAAATCCCTACATCATATTCCACTACCGATGATGATTTAATTCAAGACAATTATCAAAATTCATGGTCAGCAGAAGACGAAGATGATGATGAAAATGAAATTGTGGACTCGGAACAAAATACCGAAGAGGTCGTAGAAATAGATTTGACTGAAAACGATAATTATAAACAGAATCGTCAACAAAATCAGCAAAGTCAGCAAAATCGCAATCAGCAAAACAATCGTCAAAATAAATGGCGTAACAAAGATAATAGGTTTAATAAAAATCAACAAAATCGCAATCAACAAAATAACCGATTTAACAATAAGAATAGTAATAACAATATTCAAAATCGCAATCAACAAAATCAACAAAATCAACAAAATCGCAACCAACAGAACAATAAAAGACAAAACCTGCAAAATCAAAAGAATAAGCAAAATAAGCCAAAATGGTTACAACAAACAAATGAAAGCGATTTTATAAACCCTACTGAACTCTTTGATTGGGAAGTATTGAAATCTGCAGATGGTATAGAAAAATATTTAGCAGAAATATACTTTGGAAAAATCCAACCTCAAGAAGAATCTCAATCAATAGTAGAACAAGAACAAACGCCACAACAAACAGATAGCGTAGAACATTCTGAAACGATTGAGGAAACTACAAATACTCAAGATTCTACAAAAGAAGTAGAAAAACAAATTGAAGTCGTAGAGGAAATTCAACCTGAACAAGTTGAAACCAAAAGTCTATCTTATTGGGAAATGCTAGAACAATCGAACAAAGATATGTTCGATAAGTCTAACGATACCCATATACCAGAAGAAGTACCAGCCCTTCAACAATCTAAAACAGAAGAAAAACAAGAAATAAAAGTAGAATCGCAAAGTGTATTTACAGAAGATTACACGTTTACAGTTGCAAACTGTGGTGAAATTTCTTGTTTGGAAAACTTTAACGAGATATACCCAAAATCACTAAAGGAAATACAAGAAACTCTTGTTGAAATGGGTATGGAAAATCGTTTAGGATTAAACAAAAATGCACTGATAAAAGAGTTCTATAATTTGGCGTTTGCACAAAAGAAACTTGTAAAAATATCAGGCATTCTTGACGTATTTGAAAACAATTATGGAGGGGCAATAGTGTTTGATTGCGATAATTATCGCTTGCGAAAATACTGTGTGTATATTCCAAAAATCTTTATAGACAAATATTCATTAGCTAGAGGGCACAAACTAACCGTATTGGCTGCCCCACCAAAAAGTGAAGATAGTTGTCCGTTTGCGGTAAAAATTTGTTCGGTAATGGACGATAACCCCGACGAAATTAAGAATGTTGTTGCGTTTAATGATTTGGTTCCATACTACCCTACCGAAAGAATTATCATGGAAAACGCAAATAACAATGCACATAGTAATATATCAATGCGTGCCGTCGATTTGCTCGCTCCTATCGGATTGGGACAACGTGCTTTGATTGTTGCTCCACCAAGAACTGGGAAAACAGTTCTCATGCAGAGTATGGCACAATCAATACGCAAAAATAAACCTAATGCTCATTTAATTGTGTTACTAGTTGATGAACGTCCAGAAGAAGTAACAGACTTTAAACGTTCAGTAGATGCTGAAGTTATAGCATCTACATTTGATGAAGAAGCCCAAAATCACGTTCATGCTGCTGAAATGGTAATTAGTTATGCACGCAGAATGGTAGAGGCTGGCAAAGATGTTATAATTCTACTAGACTCAATAACTCGTCTAGCAAGAGCATACAATGCTCTAATGCCAAATGGTGGTAGAACAATGTCGGGTGGTGTGGAAGCAAATGCTTTACAAAAGCCAAAAAAATTCTTTGGTTCGGCTAGAAACATCGAGGGAGGAGGTTCTCTAACTATAATTGGAACTGCTTTGGTAGAGACAGGCAGTAAAATGGATGAAGTTATCTTTGAAGAATTCAAAGGTACAGGCAATTTAGAACTTCATTTAGATAGAATGTTGTCGGACAAACGAATATTCCCTGCCATAAATATGGAAAAAACTGGAACACGTAAGGAAGAATTACTCTATCACCCCGATGAACTCGACAAAATTTATGCCTTGCGTAAGGCTATGCACGGCGTTCCAATAGTCGATTCTATGGAAATGTTGTTAAAAAGATTAAAAAATACAAAAACAAATGTTGAATTTTTGTTAGGATTGAATAGATAATATATATATTCTACTTAAATAACCATTTTTTCACAAACAAATTATCATGACATCTGCAGACGATTTTGTACTACAACTGATGGACGAACGCGGACTAGTAGCGGCCGATATAATATCTGTCGCAAAAGAACAATTGCGTTCGGAAGGCGTATCTAATGCGGAATTAGATACGAAAGCAATAGAGTTGCTCGTAGAAAAACATTATTGCACCTACGACGATATTTACAAGATATTATCGGAAGAATTTAGTATTCCATTAATAGACCTAAGCGATATCAACATCAGTGATGAGATTAAAGAAACAATTAGCGATGATATTGTACGCAAGCACAATATATTACCACTTGATATAAGTAATGGTCAACTTGAGGCTGTAATATCAGATCCTATGGATATGGATACAGTCGATACAGTTAGTCGCTTAATAGGAATGCCTATCGACTTGCGTCTAGCCCCTGCCCATTTAATCCAT
>JAGAOA010000220.1 GCA_017623955.1 Opitutales bacterium | reverse complement strand
CGGTTGTTCTGCACGTTCATTTCAAAGAGATATTGACGATTTAAAAATCTTTTTTGCAAATCAAAAGGTAACTACTGGCGTTGAGCAGGAACTTATTTATGACCGTAAGCTTAAAGGTTACCGCCTTGTTCCGCCTATTCGCAATGTACTTTCTAATGAAGAAGTCTTTGCAGTTTTAAAAATCCTTTTAGAAAGCAGAGCTTTTACCAAAGAAGAACTTGCTCCCATTTTAGACAAGCTTATAGATTGCTGCGTACCTAAAGAAAATAAGTACCAAGTTACAGAGCTTATTGCTAACGAAAGACACCATTATGTTGAACCGCAACATAAATCCCTTTTTTTGAAAAAGATGTGGGAGCTTTCCGGTGCGGTTAAAGAACATAAGGAAGTCGAAATAGTTTATAAACGAAATTTAGACGGTAAGGCAGTAGCACGTACTATTCAACCTGTAGGAATAATGTTCTCGGAATTCTATTTTTACATTGTAGGGTTTATTGTTCCGCAGGCTGGTGAAGAACTGCATTTTGAAATAGAAAACGACTTGTTCCCCACTATTTACCGCATAGATAGAATTCAAGATTACACCATTACTGATGTGCATTTTAGAGTGCCTTATGAAAAGCGTTTTGAAGAAGGCGAATTCCGCAAACGCGTACAATTCATGTACAGCGGTAAGCTTCAAAAAATTAAGTTTTATTATAAAGGTAGTTCTGTTGAAGCAGTGCTGGATAGATTGCCCACTGCAAAAATCTGTAGTCAAGACGAAAAAGGCTATCTAATTACCGCAGAAGTCTTTGGTAAAGGTTTGGATATTTGGCTAAAAGCACATAGTGATGTGGTGGAAGTAGTATCAAGAATGTAGATGTAAGTTTGGAGTAAGGTTATGAGTTTAAACTTATCAAAATCAAAGTATTGTTCTGCAGTGCAATGTCCTAAGATGTTGTGGCTAAAGAAAAATAAACCTGAAGAATTTGATGAAGCTGTAATGAACCAAACTGTACTGGATAACGGTAACAAAGTTGGCGATTTAGCAATGGGTATGTTTGGAGATTTCGTAGAAGTTCCTTTTGGTGATTTTGGCGGAATGATTGCTAAAACTAAAGAGCTTTTAGATACTGGCGAAAAGATAATTGCAGAAGCATCTTTTGCTTATAATGGTTTATTTTGTAGCGTAGATATTTTAAAGAATCTTGGCGATAAAAAGGTTGAGCTGTACGAAGTTAAAAGTTCAACGGAAATCAAAGAAATTTATCTTGATGATGTTGCTTATCAAAGATATGTGCTTGCCATGCTTGGGTATGATGTTGTAAAAGTTTGTCTTATTTACATCAATAATACTTATGTAAGATATGGTGCTTTAAATTTAGATGAGCTTTTTAATATTGAAGATGTAACCTTGATTGCCGAAAGTAAGCATCAAGAAGTGGAAGCTTATGTTGCGCAGCTTGCTGAATATATGCAGCAAGCAGAAGAACCCAATGATGATATTGGCGTGCATTGTCGTGACCCGTATGATTGTGGCTTCTTTAAATATTGCAGTAAGCATTTGCCTGTTCCTAATGTGTTTGATGTTGCTGGCTTGTGGTTTAGCAAAAAGGTAGAGTGCTATTATAATGGCATAATCACCTTTGAACAGTTAAATGTTTATGACAAACTGAATACAAAACAATATATGCAGGTGGAACATGAACTTTATAATTACCCTGCACGTATTGATAAGGAAAATATCAGTAAGTTTTTGGAAAAGATTACTTGCCCTATTTACTTTTTGGATTTTGAATCTTTCCAATCCCCTATTCCCCCATTTGATGACTCTAAACCTTATGAGCAATTAGTTTTCCAATATTCCTTGCATTATTTGGAAGCGGAAGATGGCGAGTTAAAACATAAAGCTTTTTTAGCTTATCCTGGTGCTGACCCACGTAGAAAACTTGCTGAACAACTTTGCGAGGATATTCCTAAAGATGTATGCGTAACTGCGTACAATAGAAGTTTTGAACGCACTTGCATTAAACGCCTTGCAGAAATCTATCCTGATTTAGCAGAGCATTTGATGAATATTCACGATAACATCGTGGATTTGATGATACCTTTCCAAAAACGATATTATTATACAAAGTCAATGGAAGGTTCTTATTCCATAAAATATGTTTTACCTGCCCTGTTCCCTGATGAACCGGAACTTGATTATCATAATCTTGAAGGCGTGCATAACGGACAAGAAGCTTCCGCTACGTTTATAAAGATGGCAGAAATGGATGCGGAAACTTTGGAAGAATATCGCACGCATCTTTTGAACTATTGCAAGCTTGATACTTACGCAATGGTAAGGGTGTGGGAAAAACTAAAAGAAGTAGTAAAATAATTTCTGTTTTTAATAAACTTTCTTTTGGAGTGCCAATATCTGGCAGTGTGATTTGTTAATATTAAGGTGCTGGGTGAAGTTCCGACCCT
>JAGAOA010000219.1 GCA_017623955.1 Opitutales bacterium | reverse complement strand
TTCCATCTTCAAATTCAAATGGCAATACACCCATTCCGATTAGATTACTGCGGTGTATACGTTCATAAGACTTTGCTACAACTGCACGTACTCCCAAGAGTGCTGTGCCTTTTGCTGCCCAGTCTCGAGAAGAGCCCATTCCATAATCTCTGCCACCGAAAACTATCAAACCTTCGCCATTATTGCGATAATGTTGGCATGCATCGAAAATTGCAACGTTTTCACCTTCGCCATTTATTTTTGTATAACCGCCTTCGGCTCCAGATGCCATCAAGTTTTTGATACGCACGTTTGCAAATGTTCCGCGAGTCATAATTTTATCGTTGCCACGACGCGAACCATACGAATTGAAGTCTTTTACGTCAACGCCATTTTCTTTGAGGAACTTTCCTGCTGGTCCATCTGCAAGAATTGAACCCGCGGGCGATATATGGTCGGTTGTGACGGAATCGCCTAGTATTGCCAATGGACGCAAGTTTGCAAGCGATGGAAGTGCAGGGGTATTCATTGAGAACCCATCAAAGAATGGAGGATTTTGAATATATGTACTCTTTTCATCCCACTGATAGACACTACCTTTAGAACTTTGAATTTGTTGCCAACGTTCTGGTCCAGACATATCAGAATATCTACGCTTGAACATTTCGCTCTTTACGCATTTTGCAACTGTTTCTGTTACTTCTTTTGAGGTTGGCCATATTTCATGCAAGTAGACATCTTTGCCTTCTGGTGTTTTGGCTAGAGGTTCTCTATCAAAGTCTATATCAACTCTACCTGCGATTGCAAATGCAACAACGAGTGGAGGACTCATCAAATAATTGGCTTTCAATAACGGATGAACTCGTGCTTCAAAGTTACGATTACCTGAAAGTACGCTTGCACAGAACAAGTCTTTACTCTTTACTGCTTCTGTAATTTCGGCATCGATTGGCCCAGAGTTGCCAATACACGTTGCGCAACCATAACCAGCTAAGTTAAAGCCGATTTTATCGAGATATTTTTGCAAGTCGGCGGCTTCAAGGTAATCGCTTACAACTCTTGAACCTGGAGCTATTGTTGTCTTTACATACGATGGTGGACGAATACCAAGCTCTGCCGCTTTCTTAGCTACTAAGCCTGCTGCTACCATTACTGATGGATTTGATGTATTTGTACAACTTGTTATTGCTGCAATCAGAACACTGCCATTTTTTATTTCGCCCTTTGATGTATTTACAACATCATCTTTATTTTTATTATTTTGTTCGAGCAAGGTTGCAAATTCTGATTTTGCATTTTCTAGGTCGATTTTATCTTGCGGACGTTTTGGACCCGCTATGCATGGTTTAATTTCTGACAAGTCTAGTTCAAGTGTTTTTGTGTAATCGCACTCTCCTTTGAGTGGAATTCCAAAAATTCCTTGTTCAGTGTAATAATCTTTTGCAAGTGCAATTTGCTTTTCATCTCTACCTGTTAGGTGCAGATATTCAAGTGTTGTTTCATCAACGGGGAAGTAACCCATCGTTGCTCCGTATTCTGGAGCCATATTTGCAATAGTTGTTCTATCTGCCAATGACAACTTTCTGGCACCTTCACCAAAAAATTCAACAAACTTGCCAACTACTTTTTCTTGACGCAACATTTTTGTTACATGAAGAGCAATATCGGTTGCTGTTACACCTTCATTTAGTTGTCCTGAAATATGTACACCTACTACTTCAGGTACTTTGAAATATACAGGTTGTCCGAGCATACCAGCTTCAGCTTCAATTCCACCTACGCCCCAGCCAACTACGCCTAAGCCGTTTATCATTGTTGTATGTGAGTCGGTACCTACTAGACTATCAGGATAGAAGAGTGGGTCGCCATTTTCTGTTTTGCCTTCAAAGACAACTCGTGCCAAGTACTCCATATTAACTTGATGGATAATTCCTGTTGATGGTGGTACGACTGAAAAGGTTTTGAATGCTTGTTGTCCCCATTTTAAGAACTCATAACGTTCTTTATTGCGGTCGAATTCTTTGTCGAGGTTTTTTTGGAATGCATCGGACGTGCCTGCATAATCCATTTGTACTGAGTGGTCTACTACCAAATCAACTGGGACTAGGGGTTCGACTGAATCAGGATTTTTACCTTGTGCTTTAGCTGCGTCTCTCATTGCAGCTAAGTCTACTAACAAAGGTACGCCAGTAAAGTCTTGCAAGACAATTCGAGATACTACAAATGGAACTTCATAATCTTCTGGATTTGTAGCACTCCATGCTGCTAGACGTTTTACATCGACATCGGTTGCTCGTTGTCCATCGCTATTTCTTAGCACACTTTCGAGCACTATTTTAATACTTACTGGAAGCCTTTTTACATCTAAGCCAAATTCTTTTAAGGCTTTTAGGCTATAAATATAACCTTCTTTTCCGCTTGATTGCGATGTGAATTTTTTAAGTGTTGATTTATTCATAATATTGTAGGGTTATTCGTTTTCTTCTTTATCTTCTATTGAAACTGTACATTCTACTACTGCACGCTCATCGACTTTATCGATTACTACACGCAAATGTTGTTCTTTGAAATTTATTTGTTCGCCATTTTCTGGAAAGCGACCTAATTTATAAGTTATCAAACCTCCAAAAGTACTAGATACATCTTCGGCATCAAAATCTACATCGAGAAAGTCTTCTACTCGATGTAGGCTTGCTGAACCCATAATTTTATATTTATTTTTTGATATACGACGTACCGACTCTTTGGGAGACGAGGCAAATTCATTCTTTATTTGCCCAACTAATTCAGAAAGTGCAGATTCTAATGTTAATACACCTATTACTCCGCCAAATTCATCTTCAACTATTGCCATTTGCAAATTATATTTAAGCAATTTTATGAGTGCATTTTCTAATTTTTCATTTTCGCGGATACGCATTGTTTCTCGACGCATACGCATAAAATCTATATTGTCTTCCGACATATTACGCATAAAGATTTCTTTTATGTGTATTATACCATAACAATCATCGAGATTTCCCTTACATAGGGGAAAACGTGTGTAACCGGTTTTTCTAGCTAATTCTAAATTTTCTGCATTAGAATTTTCTACATCTAGATAGACAACTTTGCTACGTGGCAACATTACATCACTTACATCGAGTTCTTGCAATCTTATTGCATTGCGAAGAATCTTGCCTGTATACTGATATATAGTACTTTCCATTTCTTTTGCAGAAAGCATTATTTCTACATCTATAATTTCGAAATTTTTACCCTTTTTTATTCTTAACTTTTTAGATACTTTTTTATTTAACCATACAGATAATAAGTAGAAGGGCATCATCAAGATATAAATTAAATAGAACTGTTTTGAATATTTTATTAAGACATCTTCTGCATTATTGTTTCCATACTTTATTGCAGTTAAGTCGAGAATTGAATGTTGCATCCACATAACAAAAAAGGCAATAGGTAGGAAACATATTATTTTCTTTAGTTCTGACGAACTGCCAAAGTTGGCAATATCACATACTGTCTCAAACAGACAATATAGTGAAAGAATTGCTATTATGAGGGCAAATCGTTTTGCCAAATATACGATTGATGCTATTTTTTCTGAAGAATACAGTAGGCGTTTTGCTGTTGCATCTATAACATCTTTCTTCTTGAAATCTGACAAGGACGAATATTTATATGAGGCAACAGCAAACGAGAACATAGACAAGAATGCACTCAACAAGAATGCCGACAACATTACGGCAATACAGATAACTATATGTATGTATATGGCGTGTTCTTCCATCTTCTAACTGAGTGTCTTTTTTAGTTCTTCAAGACATCTTTGATTTTGTTCTGGTTTTCCTATTGTAATTCTTAGCCATTCGGGCAATCCATAACCGACGTTTGGACGCACTATAACACCTTGTTTTTGCATTTGAACAAAAGCTTCAACGGCTTTAGGATGTTTTACCATTACAAAATTTCCACCTTCAGAGAAGTATTCTACTCCCATTTGCTCGAAGGCATTTTCGAATTGTTTTCTACCTTCGTCATTAAGTTTTCTGCTTTGAGCTACGAATTCAACGTCGTCGAGAGCTGCAAGAGCTGCAACTTGTGCCAATGAATTTACATTGAAAGGCTCTCTTGCTCTATTTATGTATCCTGCAATTTGTTCGTTTGTATAAGCGTAACCTATACGCAACCCTGCTAATCCATAGATTTTTGAGAAAGTACGCAAGCAAATGACATTACGCCCTTCGGCTATTAATGGACGCAAATCTACTTGATTATGTTCGTATTCGGCATAGGCTTCATCGTAGCAGAAGATTACGTTTTCTGGGAGCGATTTTACGAAATGGACAACTTCATCTTGCTTTAAAACACAACCTGTTGGATTATTAGGGTTTGTCATAAAGACGATTTTAGTTTTGTCGGTTATGGCATCACGAAGCATATCTAAGTCGTACCTCAAATTTGGCATAGGTACGCTGACACATTTGCCCCCCATAAAAATTGTAGCGAGTTTATAGACGATAAACGATTGAGCACCAAAAACGGTTTCATCGCCTTTATCTACATAGCATTGTGCAACAAATTCTAACAATTCATTTGAGCCATTGCCAAAGGCAAATTGATTTGGTTGTAAATTCCAAAATTTAGAAAGCTTTTGACGCAACTCGTAACAACCTCCATCGGGGTAATAATTCAAGGTATCTATATGGCTTTTTAGTGCTTCTAACGCTTTAGGCGATGCACCTAATGGATTTTCGTTTGATGCCATTTTTAGAATACCATCGGGGTCTAAGCCAAATTCTCTTGCAACGTATTCAATAGGTTTTCCCGTTTCGTAAACTGGTAGATTTTTGATTTGTTCTTTTACAATGTCTTTCATATCAAAAAAAGTGTTAAATATAGTCGTAAAGAAGCTACTATTTTTTCAGTTCATTGCAAGCTTTTTATGCGTGTAAAATAGAGGATAGAATGTAGAAAAATAAGTCGAGTTAGGTTTGGTGGATAAAAAGAAAAAATAAGAGTTGAAAAGGTTTAGAGCCAGTTGACAAAAAGTCCCGATTTTACGGGACTTTTTGTAATGAATTGTTGATAGGTTTTTATCTAAACTTTGAGATTAAAGGTATGAAGAATGGTAGTTATAAAACAAAAAAATCTAACACGGTTCGTGTTAGATTTTTTTGGTACCCAGAGAGGGGGTCGAACCCTCATGAACCAAAGTTCGACGGATTTTGAGTCCGTTGCGTCTGCCAATTCCGCCATCTGGGCTTAATCAATAAAAATACAGCGTGTTGATTTTTTTCATTATGTCAATATATTTTTAACAGTTTTATTAAAAATATAATTTATTTCATTCTTCTTTACAGAAAATCTTGATTTCGTTAGTAAACTGTTTACCATTCATTTTTATGGATTACTCTATAAAACATTCAAATCGTAAAGCAAATATGAACGATATTGCAAGAGCTTTGGGGATTTCAAAGGCATCAGTTAGCTTCGCTTTAAATGGTTCTACAAAAGTTTCTGAAGATACTAGAAAAAAGGTTTTTAATACTGCAAAAAAATTAGGATACAAGAAAAATCCAATGTTATCGGCGGTGCTTTCTAACCTAAAATCTAACGACAGCGGAAGATTTTTCGGTACGATTGCTATTATAAATGCAAATTCTAAACGCGACGCTTTTAAAAGGTATCCAATTTTTGCTAAATACGTTAATGGTGTAAAAGAACAATCGCAAAAATTAGGCTTTTCTACGTTCGAAGTATGGTTACATTCGCCCAACTTTACGCCTGCTAAATTAAAACAAATTTTTGAGGCTAGAGGAATTCGAGGAGCTCTCATTTTAGGTCATACTCAATCAGATATTTTTACTCCTGAATATATGGAGGTTTTACGCAATTTTAAATTGGTATCTATCGGTGTAAAAGTTAAAAATTCAAATATCGATTGTGTTTGTGCAGACAAATTTAGAATTGCTTATCACGCTATGTCTAACGTATTAGCATTGGGATATAAACGTCCAGCATTGGTGTTATCAGAAGAAATCGACAGCATTGTTGAAGGACGTTTCTCGGGAGGGTTTATGTCGGCTCAACTGCAATTAGCTGAGAAAAATAGAATTCCTCCGTTCTTAAAATTAAACTTAGCTATTAAAAAACCAAAGATCTTTTCTGACTACATAGCAAAATACAAACCTGATGTTATTTTATCGTTTTCGGAACATACAAACGAAAGCTTGGAACGCATAAATGCAAAAATTCCTTCTGATATTGCTCAAATTCGTTTGGAAAGCTCTTCTGAAATAAACGATTGGAAAGCTATAGACTTAAACTACGAAGCTGTCGGAGCAACTGCTATGAAACAATTAGCCGATTACATAAATCGTCCTCTAAAAAGTGAATTAAATGATGTATCGCTAATGACCATCATATCGCCTAAGTGGGCTTCTGAATAATATTCCCAAAAAATATCTTGTAATAACAACAAAAATCCAATTTATTTAATTTACTTATGAAAAAGCAAATATTACTAATTACATTCGCTCTTGTAGGTTCGCTTTTTGGTGCGAACAAAGCTATTGATTTAAAAGTTCAAGATAAATTTAATCCATTACCAGCTAATGCCATCCGCTTGAATGGAGTTTTGGGAGAGTCGCTCTCTAGATCGATAAAGGGCATAAGTAGTGTTAATGTCGATATGCTTGTTTTCCCATTCAAAGCCAGAGTTGAGCAGAATACTTGGAGAAGTGAGTTTTGGGGTAAGTGGTTTACTTCGTTGGCATGGGCTTATGATTACTCTTCGACTCCTGAAATTGACAAGATTTTGAAATATGCAACTTCTGAGTTGATGAAAACTCAAGATGCTCAGGGGGCAATCAAGACTGTTTGTCCTGAATGGGAGTTCAGGCTTATGGAACATCCAACAAAATTTGAAAATATGACTTGGGACGTTTGGGGAAGAAAATATGTTCTACTTGGACTATTGGCTGAATATGAACGCACTTCCAACAAGGCTATTTTGAATTCAGCAATGCGTCATGCAGACTACATTATTGAACGTTTTGGCGAAGGCAAAAAAGACCTCAGTGCTGTCGGTATGTGGTTCGGCATTGCTTCTTCAAGTATCCTTGAACCTATTGCATTGTTATATCAGTATTCAGGCGAAAGTCGATATTTAGATTTTGCAAACTACATCATAACAAATCAGTATAAATCTGATTTCGGAAATGACGTATTTAGAAAAATGCGAGATGGCTGGATTGTAACTGATGTATTCCACAAAGCTGGAGATCCAAGATATAAAAATTACGCCGCTGGCGGTTCTAAAGCTTACGAAACTATGAGCTGTTTTGAAGGCTTATTAGAAATGTATAGAGCAACTGGCAATCCCGATTATTTGAAAGCTTCGGAAAATTTGGCAAAGTGTGTTAGAGATACTGAAATTGTGATAACTGGGTCGAGTAGTATTGATGAAAAATGGCGTCGCTCAAAACTCGAACAACACGCAAATACTGAAAATTGGCAGGAAACATGTGTTACTGCAACATGGATTAAATTCTGCACTCAGTTATTGCGTCTAACAGGAAATCCAGACTATGTTGGCGATATAGAACTTGCTGCATACAACGCAATGATTTCCGCTCAGAATAGTGATGGTTCTTGGTGGTGTCATAACAGTCCAATCAATGGAACTCGAAAGGCTGCAAAGGCCCAGTGTCTTCCAGGTGATACAGTATGGCATTATCACGGAAAAAAACTTCCAAATGAACCAGAATTTATAATGAATTGTTGCGTGGCAAGTGGACCCCGCGGATTGTTCACACTTCCTAAATCGGTTTATATGAGCTACGAAAATGGTATAGTTGTTAATTTATATGAAGATTCAACTGCAGTTGTTCCTTTAAATAATACAGAGGTTTTGTTAACTGTAAGCGACTTAGTATGGGGCAAAAATAACACTGCTAAAATAACAGTATCGCCCAAGGCAGATATTCGCAAATTGCCTCAATCAAAAATGCGTTTTGGTATGAAACTTTATATTCCACAATGGAGTAAAAACACAAAGATTTTGGTAAATGGCAATTCGGTTGATTCTAAAATCGAAGCAGGGAAGTACTGCGAAATAAATAGAACATGGAAAAAAGGCGATATAATTGAAGTTAAATTAGATGCTAAAGTAGAAATGTTAACACTTCCTGGAACTACCGATATTTTCTATCTAAAGTATGGTCCATTCGTCTTGAGTATGGACAAACGTTTTGAGAAAAACTTCGACAAACCAGCCGATATTGCCGACGTAAATGGTGTTGTAAATGCTAAAGGTATCGTCATTTGTGGTAAACCAGTTGTAGTAAGAGATGGAACACGGACATGCTTCGGACAAGGCGTAAGTTCTGTTGTTGCGTTTGAAGTCCCATTAAAAGATGGATCTACACGCAGGTTTATAAACTATTCCGATGCTGGTGCTACATGGGATAGCAATTCAACTTTTACAACAATGTTTAAACGCAATAGTAATATAAAATACATTCCAGTTGGTAATCTCTACAAAGGTAAATAATGAATATTACAGTATTATCTTTATCAGACGTATCTGCCCGTAATAACCTTATTGCGAGCAATACACTTTATGCAAAATTATTCGAGTTTTTCGATTCGCATTCACTCGAAGAGCTTGCAAAAATGGAGGGCAAAGTAGTTCTCGATAGCGATAAACTCATTGTAAATTTTATGACAAAAAAATTAAAGAACATTCAAGATGCACGCTTGGAAGTTCATAATAAATACATAGATTTACAATTAGTTTTACAAGG
Organism: Opitutales bacterium; assembly: GCA_017623955.1. The sequence continues at coordinate 7,407 of JAGAOA010000219.1, read as the reverse complement.
TGCCGAAAGAATCGGCTTGCTTGAAAGAGACGCGTGTAAAAATGTATCAGAAGATAGACTTGCTGAAAAAGATACACTTCTTTATTCTGATAAATACACTGAATTTGTTGAGTTGCAACAAGGCTCGTATGTAGTTTTAGATACCGATTGTGCGCATGCTCCTTGTGTGAAAATTGGTGATTGCGACGGAGAAGTTATAAAGTGTGTCGCTAAAATTGCTAAATAAACAACAATTTAATCAACAAATATAATTTCAAATTTAAGGCGTTTGTGCAAAATCTTGTGCAACGCCTTTATTGTGCCAAACATTAGTTTTAACCAAAACGGATTTTTACTTTTATTTTGAGCCCAATTTAGCTTTTTGGGGCTAAGACCACAGGGCAGTGGGGCAAATACAAAACGCACAAACTTCAAAATGCCTGCATTATAAGTGTTACACATCGAGCCGCAGTTAGCTTGCGATAAATCTTGATTTTCTTTTGCCCATTCTAAACGTTCTCTGATTGGATTTTGCGTTATTTCTTTTTTAGGTAATTCAAATACAGCTGATATGACAAAACATTCTTTTTGACGAAATTCACTTGTGCGATAATCGAAAAAAATATCTTCTTTTTTTCTTTCAACAATTTTTTCGCCGTCAAAAAATTTAACAGATTTGATAAAATTACATATATATTTTGCTTCTTTTTTACCACTACCTGCATTCATCGCAATAGCGCCTCCTACCTGACAAGGTGCAGATGCGAGGTAGTAACAGCAATCTCTTTCTTGTTCAAGTGCAAAGTTCAGCAACTGTAACATATCAACACTAGATGATACTTCAAATAAATCACGTTCAATATGCTTTATTTCTTTTGGTAGATTATTCTTTATTAACGCAGATTTTATTTTCGTGTTCTTAAAAAAAACATTTGAACCAGCTCCTAGAACAAAAGTTTTTAAATTCCGTTCCTTGGCTAAATGGAACGCATTTGCTATATCAGTTTCATTTGCGACTTCTATATAAAAATCGGCAGTATTCAGGGTTCTGAATTTGCTCAGTCCGCGTCCATTATATTGTTGGATTTTCATTTCTTGGCAAAGTCTGCAATTACACTAACTAATAGTTTATGCTCTGCTGAATGTACTTTACTTTCAAGCGATTCTAAAGTGTCGGATTCATAAATATCAACCTTACTTTGTGCTATAATTGTACCAGAATCGAGTTCGTTACTTACCCAATGAACAGTGCACCCGCATTGCTTTTCTTTTGCTTCAAAAGCTCGTTTAATGGCATCTTTGCCCTTATATGCAGGAAGAATGCTTGGATGTAAATTAATTGTTTTTGAACCAAATTTACTTACAAACTTTTCAGGCAAAATTCTCATAAAGCCAGCTAATACTATCAACTCAGGATTATGTTTTTTTACAAAATCAATATAGTTGTTTTCACTCTCCTCTGTAAAACGAGCTCCCTTACGGAGTGGGTCTAAAAACACTGCATCAATATCATATTGCTTTGCGATGTTCAAAGCTGGGGCATCAGCAATATCGCTTACTAGAGCCGATACTGTTACATCTTTTAAGGTGTTATTTTTTATTGCTTGAAATATTGCACGTGCATTTGAACCACGTCCACTTGCAAAAACTAATATTTTCATTATTCTTGAGTATATGTTTTTATAGCTCTTGATAAGAATGGCATTGATATATTACATGCATCTGCCAATTCATTAAGTGTTTGTTTTACGTCTTGTTCTCCTATTTTAGAGAAAGAAAATTCTTCGTTTCTTTGTAGATTGATTATATCTCTAGACGATGAAAAATCTAAATACGTGATGTTATTTTGATTTTCAGGTTTCTTCCTTAACTTGAATACAAATTTATTTATCTTGTTATCAGTTGACATGATTTCATCCGATAACTCTGTTATCAACTTTAAAATATTAAAGATATGTGGAGTTATTCTTATTGCATTTATAGCTTCTATTTCGATTTCTACACCTTTTATCTCTGGCTTAGAATTGAAAATTGACAGTGGATTTATGTAGACTGTCATTTTCTTTATTTCTAGCATTTCATTTTTCTGTATAGTTTTTACTGTTTTACCTTCATCTTGGTAATGTGATGTATCGAATTCTTGTGAATTAAATACTACTAGATTTTCAAAAACACATTCTCCTGTAAATATGTTGGCTTTATATTTACTTATTGATGGTGCTGTGTTAGAAGCTTTTGCTATTATATTTTTAGACAAAGCATTTGTGTAGATTACATAGGGCATCCACAACATTCCAACCGATGAAACAACAATTACTACTAATGATATAATTGTTGCTACAACAAAACTTATTGGATTTTTCTTTATAAGTCTAAACGTAGTTTTCATAATAAAAAATACATACGCTTATAGTGTAAGAAATTTCAATAAGGGCAAACTTTTTTTACAAAGTAAGTTCTTTTTTCGTAATTATAGCTCGTTTTCTTATGCTTTTATTTTGGCTAGAATTTCGTTGAGGCGTTTTGACATTGCTGTTGTACTTTCTAACAATCCAGCACTTAGCATTGCATTGTCAAATAGTTGTTCTATCACTAGTTTTGCAAGTTCGGGAGATGTTTCTCGCAAGGTGTCTAAATTTTTTATAACGTCGCTAGATGGATTGATTTCAAAATTTACAATGGGCTTTGGCAATGGTGCATCTGGATTCATAGCCTTTAACATTGCACGCATTTGAGATGTCATTGAATCAGAATTTAAAACAGCAACAGGACTATCTATCAATCTACCTTCAGAAAGGACATCTTTTACTGTATCACTACCTAGCGTTTCTTTTATCCAACTTTTGAGTAATTCTAATTTTTCTTTTGGAAGAGCTTGTGTTGATGTTTGTGGAATTTCGTCAAGCTTGACGTTTGCGCTATCAACACTTTCAAATTGTTTTTCTTCAAAAGTTGCCAAATTACCAACTAAGAAGGAATCTATACCTTCAAACATATAGAGGACTTCTATACCTCTTGCTGTAAACGCTTCGATATATGGCGAGGCTTCGATTGCGTTGCGGTCGAGTCCCACGGCATAATATATGCTCTTTTGATTTTCTTTCATTCTGCCGATGTAATCATCGAGCGATACCATTGTACCATCGGCAAATAAGCTAGATTGAAAACGCAAGAGTTTACTTAATTCTTTGCGATTTTCAAAATCTATTGATGCGCCTTCTTTAATGAAGTGTCCAAATTTACTGAAGAAGTTTTTATATTTTTCGGCATCTTTTTTTGCTACATCAAGTAAGTGTTTTATAAACTTTTTGAGGACAACTTTTCCAATTTTTGTTGTAAGACCACTATCTTGCATACTTTCGCGAGATATATTTAGTGGAATATCTGAACTATCTATGAGTCCTTTCGCAAAACGCATCCATTCGGGGAAGAGCTTTTTAGGAGCAGGGTCTATCAGAACTTTCTTACAGTATAGGGCAACTTCACTTTCACTTTTTCCGAAACCCATCATTTCTGGATTATCTGCTGGAACATAAATCAATGCATTCATTTCCAATGGGGCATCGGTTTTAAAATGCAAATAATCTAGTGGCTTATTGTAAGAGTGTGTAAAGAATTTATAAAAATCTTCATACTGTTCTTGCGTCAATTCTGATTTAGATTTTAACCAGATTGCTTGTTTTGTTTCTAGTTTTTGATTATCTACTGAAATTGGGAATTCAACAAAAGAACTGTATCGAGATAAGATAGCATTTATTCTATCTTTTGATGCAAATTCTTTGTAGTCTGGTTTTAGCGTTGCTACTATTTTAGTACCTCTTTCGTTCTTTGCATAATCTTCTATTACGAAATTTTCAGAGCCATCGCACGACCAATGCAAGCCTTCTGCATTTTCAGACTTTGTATAGACATCAACTTTATCGGCTACCATAAAGACACTATAAAAGCCTACTCCAAATTGTCCTATAAGACCATCGGTAAGGTTGCCTTTATTCTCTTTAAGAGCATTTATAAAAGCTTTTGAACCAGAATGGGCTATTGTTCCAAGATTTTGTACCAATTCGTCTCTTGTCATTCCTATACCGAAGTCTTCGATAGTAAATGTTCCAGCAGTTTCATCGGTATAGATTTTGATTTCTAATTCTTGGGCTGTTTCGCCTTTTGATAATTTTGTATAACGCTCTTTTTCTGAAGCATCGGAGGCATTTGAAACTAATTCACGAACAAAAATTTCTTTGTCGGTATACAGTGAGTTTATTACTATATCTAATACTTGTTATACTTCTGCTTTAAATTTGTATTCCATATTTACTTTCTGTTTATTTTTTCTATTTTGATTTTTTTAATTTACATACATCGTAAAAAATATTGCAATGAATAAATGAAAAATAATTGCATTTATTCTATTTATTTTGCTGGCGATTTGTTCGATACAAAGGATTTACTTGGTAATGCTGTTTTAGCTGAGGCTATAAATAAGGTATCGAGGGGAAAGTATAAGTGCGTGTTGCCTCAAGATTTACTTCAAGATAAGATGAATCCCAAAGGTATAAGAGATTCTGATATTCTAAATTTACTTTCTAGTGATATTGCAATTTTTAATTTTGATGGTTCTGAACTAGACAGTGGAACTGTTGTTGAGTTTATGTTTGCTAAATTTGCAGATATTCCAGCATTACAACTTAGAACTGATTTCCGCAATGGAGGCGATTGCATTTCTGATAATGAACACGAAAATGATGAAGTGTATCCGCCATGGAATTTAATGGCTTCGTTTTATCCGAGAACGGAGGTACTGCCTATAAACAGTGCATACGAGTATTCTTTAGTTAAAGGCGAAAATTCTGTGATTCGTATGATGCAAACTATCGAAAATATTGCTAAAAAAATTGTAAAATGTTTAGATAAACTCATCAAACATAAACCCATTCTTAAGAACAATCAGAAGAAAGAAGTATGCAAGTGGTTATTGCAGATGCCCAATTTAGATTTACAGACAAAGAAAAAACTAAAACGTGCTTTTGTTAAAAAAAATAACTTGCCATAAAAGGTAATAATTTCTTAGTTTAAAAGAATGCAAGCTAATCTAAAATTAGATACTCACAAAGGAAGCGGATTTTCTACAAAGGTATTTTCTGTTTTCTTTATTATATCTGTTTTGACTCTTGTTTATTTTAATCTTATATCCGATAAGGATTAGATTTCTTTGGTGGCTCAATTTCCTGAGTTTAGCGATTCTAGCAAAAGACTATTTGTAAGCAATTACAGAATTGCTATATCTGTTGCGTTATTTCTGATCGATGTAATTCTAGTAGGTCCATTTGCATTTTTGAGTTATTTTGGTGATCACATAAAACCCAAGCGATACAATGAATTTTTAAATACTGTTAGCTTTTTTGATATAGGAATTTTATTGGCTTTGGTATTTACTTTAAATTTGGCATCGGTACATATTATTCTGATTGGTTGTATTAGTGATATTCGCTTAACTAATGGAGAAATGTACACTATAATAGGTGTCAATTTAGCTTTTGTTTTTTCGTGGTTATTATTTGCACTTATAAAGATATATTCGTATTCGCCGTCACAACGCAAAGAACTCTCTAAATACGCATTAAAATTATAAAAAAATCGGAAATGCAACATTTCCGATTTTTCTTTTTTAATTGTTTAATTTTTCTCATACAACTTAGATGTATAAATTCTTTATATTATGTAAATGAAATTATGCTAAGTGTATTGCAATTTCAAACAAAACAAGTCCTCCTAATATGGTAGAAAGGGTATAAGTAAGTGCCAATAAAAACTTTCGGTATTGAAGCATATCGGCAATTTGCCACGCCAAAGATGAAAATGTCGACAATGTAGCACAAAAGCCAACTTCTAAAAATAAGTCTACATAGTTTGGGAGCGATGTTTTTTGCATAATTAAGATGATTATTCCAAGCAAAAATGAAGCCATCATATTTGCGATGAATGTCCCTAAGGGAAAACCAGTTTTAGTATTGTCCAACCGAGATGCAATTTGTGCTCTAGTTATTGCGCCCAAGGCTCCACCTACACAGATACACAATATGTTCAAGAAAAAGCTCATTGCTTGTTTTGCCTCCATCTACGAATTTTACGGAGTCTAGCTCTATACGTATGCAAGTTTTCAACAAAGATTTTTGCTAATAATGCAACTGCCACGCATATTATGAAATTTGCAAATAGATTGCCGAAAAATAATGTCAAATTACCGTTTTTTAGGGCATTCACAGAGTCGTGCGAAAAACTCGCAAAGACGCTCACTCCGCCACAGAATCCGATGGAAATCATATCTCCGATTTTTTGATTTACTCTTTTACGATATTCTATCGCAAGAGAAATTACGAAAGAACCTATTATATTGCAGATAAATACCGCTAATATATTATTAGTGACAAGCAAACATATACAATATCTAAGCAACGCTCCCAATGCACCACCAATGGCGATAGCCGTTGTCGATACCTGTCGCACCAATAAGACTTTTGCAATGTATAACATCGTTAAATTTTTATAAATCGAAAATACTTTAATTTTTATTACTTATATTCAATAAAAATTTTTGACTTTTTTTATGTTTTGATTTTTCATTAAACATACAAAGGAGAATATTAGAATATGATATTATTTTTTATAGGTTTATTTATACTTGTTGCAGGATATTTTACCTACGGTAAGTTCGTTGAAAGGGTAATTGGTCCTGATTCTCGACAAACACCAGCTAACACTATGCGTGATGGTGTTGATTATGTGACTCTTCCTCATTGGAAGAATATGCTTATTCAACTATTGAATATTGCTGGTGTTGGACCTGTAATAGGTGTGATAATTGGCATTAAGTTTGGCGAATGGGTTTTCTTGATTATCCCAATAGGCAATATTATAGCAGGAGCTACACACGATTTCCTTGCAGGAATGATGTCTATAAGAAACAAAGGTGCTAATTTACCAAAGATTGTAAAAGATAATCTAGGTAGTACTTATTCTAAATTTTTCTCGGTATTTACAATCGTTTTACTTTTGTTAGTTGTTACGGTTTTTATTAATATTCCAGCCGATCTTTTCAATAAATTGTTGCCAGAAGCTGAATTGTTTTGGTTTGCAGTCGGGACAATTTTTTTCTACTATATAACTGCAACCCTATTCCCCATAGACAAAATTATAGGTAAGTTTTATCCATTATTTGGAGCTATGCTTTTAATAGGAACATTTGTTATATTTTTATCTATGTTATTTATGATGGTTGATGATGTTGATATGCTTACTCCATCAACTGAATTTTTGAGTGTTCAATGGGATAGCGAAAATGGACATCCCATAATTCCACTTTTATTTGTTACAATTGCTTGTGGTATCATTTCTGGCTTCCATGCAACACAGTCGCCAATTATTGCACGTACT
>JAGAOA010000218.1 GCA_017623955.1 Opitutales bacterium | reverse complement strand
CATCATCAGCCAAGGTTACAAAACCATGACCAAATCCTCTAGGGATTAAAAGCTGCTTTTTATTTTCTTCGCTAAGTTCCACAGCTACCCATTGTTTGTAAGTAGGACTATCGTGGCGCAAGTCTACAGCAACATCAAGTACTGCACCTTTTACGCAACGAACAAGTTTTGCTTGCGCCTTATCACCTTTTTGAAAATGAATACCACGCAATGTTCCTTTTGCTGTGCTTTTAGAATGATTGTCTTGCACAAAGTTATAATGCAAACCAAGTTCTTCAAGCTTCTGCTTACTCCAACTTTCCATAAAAAAGCCCCTATGGTCTCCAAATACTTGGGGCTCTAAAATTACAACACCTTCTAATTTTGTCTTAGTAAGTTTCATTACATTACCTCTTCTCAGTATTCTTTCATAATCTTGCCATCTGCAACCTTTTGCAGATATTGGCCATAAGGTGCTTTTCCATAAGCCTTTGCGCTTTCTATAAGTTCTTCTCTATTAATCCAACCATTGTTGAAAGCAATTTCTTCAAGCACGGAAACTGGAATACCAGCTCTATTCTGTACTGCTTTTACAAATTCTCCAGCTTCATTAAGACTATCTACAGTACCAGTATCAAGCCATACGTAACCACGACCAAGAGTTACTACTCTCAAGTCGTCTTTCTCAAGATAAATTTTATTCAAATCTGTAATTTCTAATTCTCCACGGGCAGATGGTTTCAGATTTTTAGCGTATTCACACACTCTGTTGTCATAAAAGTACAAACCAGTTACTGCGTAATTGCTTTTAGGTTCAGCAGGTTTTTCTTCTAAAGAAATTGCTTTGCCGTTTTCGTCAAACTCTACAACACCAAAGCGTTCCGGGTCATCTACGTAATAACCAAATACAGTTGCACCATTTTCATTTTGTGCAGCCTGTTGCAAATGCTTAGTTAAACCAGCACCGTAGAAAATATTATCGCCAAGTACCATTGCACAACTATCGCCATTGATGAACTCTTCACCCAAAATGAAAGCTTGCGCTAAACCATCAGGAGAGGGTTGTACTTTGTAGCTAAGTTTTAAACCATAACGACTACCATCGCCTAAAAGGCGTTCAAAGTTTGGCAAATCATACGGCGTAGATATAATTAAAATTTCTCTAATGCCTGCTAACATAAGAACAGACAACGGATAATAAATCATCGGTTTATCATAAATGGGTAATAATTGTTTACTTGTTACCATAGTAAGCGGATACAAACGAGTGCCACTACCACCTGCGAGAACTATACCTTTCATCTAAATACATCTCCTTTAAATATTTAAAATAAAAATCCTAACTTATACCCCAAAAACTTTGCCACATTGTGCGAAAACGCAACTGGCAAATAATACCACTTGCCATTCTTCAATAAATACTTCGCTTCATTAACGACAAAATTCAAACCTTCTCCCTCTGCTTTGCCAAAGGTATCTAAAAGCCAATGTTCTTGTTTATGAAATCTGCCAATTTCAACACATCTATCAAATTCTTCCTTTAAATTGTAGTCATGCGAATGATAAACTTTTGCTTCTGAACAGTAAGCAGTTTTATAATCTTTCATTAACATTTTTCCAGCAACATACATATCTTCACCAAAGGTTACCTTTTTAGGAAAACCTCCTATCTCCAAAAGAATATCTTTCTTATACGCTGCAAAAGAATCAGATAAAAATGCTGTTTTTATGCCCTTAGTTTTCCTATCATCAAAAGCATTTACAAAAGAAATACTTGGATAATTGTTTAATCGTGCAAAAGCACCTATTATTCCTGTATTTGGATAAGGTAACTGTCTTCCATATACCGCACTAATTTGCTCATCGCTCTCTAAGCAGTTAATTAAAATCTCAACTGCCTCTTCGTCAGCAAGCAAAGCATCCTGCGTCATGAACACAACAATATTTGTATTCACTTTTTCTAAAGTGTATTGACGAGTTTTTCCGTGTCCAAAATCTTTCTTGCTGATAACTTCAACAGTAAAACCAAAGTCTTTGCATATTTGAACGGTGCTATCTTCTGATTGAGAATCTATTATTAAAACCTGTTCAATGTTAGCCGTTTGCATTGAAATATTTTCAGCACATTCTCTAAACTTTTCCCCTGCATTGTATGTTGGAATCACTATTGTTACAGGTGTTTTCATCAATACGCACCTTTTCTTCTAATTACTACATCAAAGGTTCTCCACAACAACAAAATATCAATCCAAATGCTCCAGTTACGCACGTACCAACTGTCCAAACTTACTCGTTCCGCATAGTCGATGTCACTACGTCCACTTACTTGCCACATACCTGTTATGCCAGGTTTAACCATTAAGTAATCAGCTGCGTGTTCGCCATAGCGTTCCAATTCTTCTTGGATGATAGGTCGTGGTCCTACAAGGCTCATCTCTCCACGCAGTACGTTAAAGATTTGCGGCAGTTCGTCTAAACTGGTCTTACGCAAGAAGGCTCCAGATTTTGTTATTCTGGGGTCATTTTTTAATTTAAAGTCCCGTTCCCACTCTACGCGAGCTTCTGGATCTTTCTCTAAAAGCTCTGCTAATTTTTCTTTAGCATCCACACACATACTACGGAACTTATAGCAAGGGAACGGTTTGCCATCTTTACCAATTCGTGTATGTTGGAAAATTACTGGCCCGGGCGAATCCCTATATATCCAAATCGCGACAGTTAACAAAATTGGAGAAATCGCTATCGTTCCAAATATAGTTAATGTGTAATCAAAAACTGTCTTAATAAATCTATTCAGCGGTCTTGCAAGGTTGTTCTTTATTCGAAGAAGCATTAGCTTTTCATTAAAAAGGCTTTCAACTTCAATGCCACCCATGGGAATACCAATAAGGTTAGGAATAATTACAAGGTTTTTCACCAATGGTTGCACTTTATAAACCAAACTGATCAATTTTTCCTGTTCCATTCCAGGTGCAGCAATAAAGACATTTTTTACACCAGTTTCTTTTATAATTCGCTCCGCATCTTTAAAATTGCCAAGCACCGGGTAATTTTGCAGGATTCCCTTTTCCACAACATTGTCTTCTAAAAAGCCAAGTATCTTGTAACCCAAGCCTGCGTCCTTCGTTATGCCTTGCACTAGAATTTCCGCAGTCTTGCCAGCCCCGATAATGATGACAGGAACTTGCAGTACATTGTATTTTTCCAAAAGCTTCTTAAAAAAATAACGGAAGCTCGTAATATAAAGGAAGGAAAAAATTCCAAGCAACCCTACAAAAAGACGAGATGTAGATGCCGCTAATCTGCCAACGTAGAGTTCGATGATTATGGCTACAATTGCATAAATCGTAGCTTGAAATATATTTTGAATAGTTTTGTAAAATGGGCTTCTACGATTATAAGGTTGTTCCACATTTAAAAAGAGCAGGAAAATTACCGGGAATACTATCCAAAAATTAAGCCACGAGATATGTAACTTACCCCCAGCAGGAACCAAGATGTTACGTAAAGAAAAAGCGGTTTGCTCAGCGCAAACCACTGCTAAATAATCCAAAGCGATTAATAACAGTGGCAACAAGAACGTCGTATATTTATTTGTTGCTGTACTTTCGCCATGCAAGTTTTCTTTCACGTCCTACCTCTTTGTTTTAAGCATACTTCTCGCTTCGTCTATGTCATTCTTTTGCTTTATTTTATATATTCCTAAGCTTTGTTAAATATTATACCACAGTCGTCCCCCCCTAAAAGACTTTTCGCCACAAAACAGTCAAAAAGAT
>JAGAOA010000019.1 GCA_017623955.1 Opitutales bacterium | reverse complement strand
CAGCCATTTTTAAAGCCTGAACAAATAACAATATCGTTGGCAGCTGGTTTTGCTGGTATAATAGTCCATCTGTTGATACATGGAATAAGTGAAAAATTGGAAAGTATGGCAGAACGCAAAAACGCCTTCGCAATAAAACATGCAGGGCTTGCTTCTTTTATGTATCTAGAACTCATAGATGCATCTTTTTCATTAGATGGCGTTTTGGGAGCATTTGCATTGACAAAAGATGTCATAGTAATAGCCATAGGCTTGTCTATAGGTGCATTTTTTGTGCGTTCAATTACGCTCGTCTTGGTCGAAAAAAAGACGCTTGAAAAACTTGTATTCTTAACACATGGAGCCTATTGGGCAATCGGTTCATTGGCAACAATAATGCTTCTTTCAACAATACAATCAATACCTGAAGTCGTTACAGGAACACTAGGAATGATATTGATATTAGCATCGCTAGCATCATCTATTATATACAATAAAAAAGAATCAAAAAAATCGAAATAAAAATAAATAAAATATGTTTTTTAGACCGTGCGTCGAAAATGTTATTTTAATTGACATCGACGCATTTTTTGTCGATACTCAACTCAGATATGGCAAAGAAGAATAATGTTAGACGTACCGTTGCTGTTATAAAAAAAGCAGAAGTGTTTTCAACCGAACCAATACCGATAGAATGCGTTTTTTCCGATATGTCGGAGCGTCTTCTAAAAATCCAACGCGATTTGCTTATGCCTGCATTTATTTTCGAGAAAAATAAAATTCAGCATACAATTACATTCTTTGGAGCATCTCGAATAAAGTCTGAAGAACAAGCAAAAGCTGAGCTTGAGAAAGTAAAGAAAAGTCCAAAAGCAAAAGATTATGCAAAAAAATTGAAAGATGCGAAGAAAGCTCTTGCAATGTCGAAATATTATACTGATGCAGAGGAATTGGCTCGACGCTTGCAAGAATGGGTAAATCTGTCGGAACTTCCAGAAGACGAACGTTTCCATATAATGACAGGTGGAGGTCCTGGAATTATGGAAGCCGCTAGTCGCGGTGCAACTAAAGCAGGAGGAAAGTGCGTGGGTGCAACAATTTCAATAGGTTCAGAAACTCCCAATGAATATCTAGATAACGGAATATCGTTTAACTTTAATTACTTTTTAATGCGAAAGTTCTGGTTGATATTCTTTGCCAAAGCAATTGTGGTGTTCCCTGGAGGTGTCGGCACATTAGACGAACTCTTTGAAGTTTTCACACTAATTAAAACCAAAAAGACTCAAGGTAAAATTCCAATGATTTTATTCGGAAAGAGTTTTTGGCAAAAAGTAATTAACTTCAAAGCACTCATTGATGCCGATGTTATAACAGAAAAAGATATGGATTTGATAAAATATGTCGATACCGTTGATGAGGCATTTAATTATATTATTTCCATAATAAAAAGTAATTGAACCTCATAAGGTTATTAATAAATAAAAAGACGCAAAATTGATACGTAACAATCGTTTTGCGTTTTTTTGCAAATAAGTGTAAAATCGAGATGTTATACCATTTTTATTCTTGAGTTTAATCGTTTTTTGAATTGAATAAACAGAGTGAGATTTTCAATGAAACTTTGTATGCGTATGCTATTATGCATTTGCCTAGTTGCAAATGTAAGTTTTGTTTGTGCAGAAACAGCAAAACTAAAAACTACAAAACGAGCCGACGTACCATGGATATCGTTGGCACATCAACGTGCGTTAGCTAAACAAGCACAAGAAGAAGCTAAGAAAAAAACGCCTGTTAAGAAAGTAAAGTCATTGGTATCCGATAAACGCAAATATTCACAAGATGGCGTAATAACGGCAACAGGCAATGTCCGTGTAGATTACGATAAACTTTCGGCTCAAGCAAGGAAAGCAAGATATTCGCAAAAAGCAAATGCCGTTCGAGTAATGGATGATGTTCGCCTAAGTGTAGATAAAGCCCGTCTCATTACGACAGCAACCGATATTTCTATCGATGGCAAAAGTATGAAAACCGATTACGCTCGTTTCGGTACATACCCACTTTACGTCAAAGCACAATCAGTATCGGGCAGTGAAAAAGAAATTGTTTTGGAAAAATCGCGAGCATACTTTGGCGAACCAGCATCAGCAGCCCTCAGTGCAGAAACCGAAAAAACAACGTATAATCCAGAAACAAAAGAAGTCCACATGGATGATGTCTGGATAAAAATTGATGAAATACCCTTTCTATATCTGCCTAGTTATAGTGTAGATGCCGATGATCCATTCCCATGGGAAATACGCAATCGCATTGATTACAATAGTGATTATGGTATAGCAATTCAAAATACAGTTCATTATACAGGATACGAACAATTTGCCCCCGGATTTTTACTCGATGGTTATACAAAGCGTTCTCTCTTGGCAGGACCTGCATTCCGCTATAATGTAAAAACTGCAAACAATATAATGTTTGGCTCTCTCCAAACAGGATTTATTTACGATACAGGTTCACGCGAAGATGTTGGCGAAAACTTTTTTGGTCGCAATATAGATAGAGAACGTTATTTTGTAGAATATCGTCATAATCAACTCTACCGCGATAAATTAGGCTTAACAGCAGTGATTAGTGCTTGGAGCGATGAATACGTAACTAGAGATTTTCGCGATGACTTCTTCTCAAACAATCAAACACCTGATAATTTTGTGGAAGGTATCTACTATGGCAATATGTGGACAAGCTCAATCTTCACCCGCTTTGCCCCAAATAATTGGGAATTAGTACAGCAACGTTTGCCTGAAGTACGTGCAGATGTTCAGCCAGTAGAGTTGTTTAATACTGGTGCGTATGTTCGTGGTTTTGCCTCTGCAGCATATTTGCATCAATATAATCCATATCCCAACTATTATACGTATGTTCCTAATGAAAGTATAAAATCAAAACGAATTGATGGATACGTTGGGATAGATAGACCAATTCAAATATCAGATTGGTTTAAAGTAACGCCAGTTGCAGGAGCAAGAGCAACTAGTTATTTCGATACGGCAAGTGGAAGTTCAAATTATACACGAACTCTCGCTCAAGTTGGCTTTGATGCTCAAATGGACATCTGGGGTCAGTTTGAATGGGAAAGTAAGACAATGAAAATAGATGGACTTCGTCATCATCTAATGCCAATTTTAAGTTATCGTTACATTCCTGAAGCCGAAAAAGGTAAACGCCGTATAAATGCAATAGATTATGATTACTTTACAACATATCCACCAATTCTAGACTTGGGTAATATGCGTAATATCGATGATATGTCTGAACTCAATACGTTGCGTTTTGGCTTCAAGAATGTATTTGAAACCCGCGATAAAGAATTTGGTTCGCGCGAGTTGGCTCGCTTTGATGTCTTTCAAGATATAAATTTCAAACGTCGCCGACCACCTCTTAGATATAAGTATTGGACAGATGATGAATATAATCAAGATTACTCAGAACTTTATGTAAACTTTAGCGTTTCGCCAGCGAGATGGCTCACAACTGGAGTCTATACGCGTATGAGTATAGAACATGCAACAGTACCCGAAATTCATCCGTACATAACGTTGATGGAAAGTGATGTTGCCTCTATTACCCTCGGAGTTGTCTATTTGGAAAACCAAGAAAAACTTAATCAATATTATGCAATGGCTGAATATCGCATAAGCGAACGCTATCAAGTTTTCGGTTCGTGGCATTACGATGCAGAATTGTCTGAGTTCATCTATCAACAGTATGGGTTGCGTACAAAGTTGGGAAATACTTGGTTGATAGAATACTACATATCGCATAGAACAGGTTCTACGCGTGAAAATAGTACATCGTTTGGAGCAAATATAGTAATTTTGGGTATATAATATGGATAAATCGCTCGAAATAGATGATGGTTTAATCGATTCGGGTTCCGATATGGCGGTAAAACTCGATGTGTTCGAGGGTCCGCTAGATTTGCTGTTGTTTCTAATTCGAAAAAACGAAATAGACATCTACGATATTCCGATTGCAGAAGTTACGCGTCAATATATGAGTGTATTGCGTTCAATGGAAAAACTTTCATTAGAAGTTGCAGGAGAATTCTTCGTTATGGCTGCAACGCTTATGTATATCAAAAGTAGAATGCTTCTGCCCTCCGATGAACGACTGCATCAAGAAAATGACGATGATCTAGATGCGGATATTGATCCACGCTGGCAGTTAGTAGAACAGTTGCTTGAGTATAAAAAAGTAAAACAAGCCGCTAATGCGTTGGAAGATATGATAGATAATCGCCAAAATTATGGAGAACGTATCTTGACAGCAAAAGACGAAACTCCAGCCGAGCGACCATTGCAACCATCAGATAGAATGGAAATTTGGAATACTTTTAATTTGATATTGCGTCGTCTAGCTGAAAAATTAATACACGGCGAAATTAAAGGCGAAAATGTAACAGTATCAGATAGAATGGAATTCATTTTGTCGATAAAAGAAAAAAATTTTACATTTACCTCGTTATTCGATAGCGAAAAACCTACAATAGTAAAAATAATGGCAACCTTCCTAGCTATGTTGGAACTTACGCGATTAAAACGTCTGATACTTCGTCAAGATGCTGAGTTTGGTGAAATCTATTGTACTAAGTTAGAAGAACCGCAACGTCCAGAAACCGACCCGCAATCAGACGAAGAAAATCCACAGCAAAATCTGGAACAAGAAACACAAATTAACTCAGAATTTGATTAAGAAATGAGAGCAAATAATAATAAAAAATCGCATTTATTTGGCTTGGGGTTAGATAATAATGATGGACACAAACGTGTTACACAAGCAGAACGCTTTTCAATAGTCGGTGGCAGTGAAGAAACTCATGAATGCATGACAGAAACTGTTATGAAAACTTTTGAAGATCTCAAACGACGCGGGAAGGATTTAGACGAAACCTCGCCTGAAGAACTTTTCCGATATTATAAGAAAAAACACACCTAACAAAAGATAATATGAAATACTTCGGAACGGATGGAATAAGAGGCACTTATGGCGATGTGGAAATAAGCGAGCCATTTTTTAAAGCACTCGGCTTGGCTGTGGCAGAATATATAACCGAAAACTCTCCTCAAAATAAGCTCATAGTTGTTGGTGGCGATACGAGAGCCTCAACTGATACCCTTAAGGACGCATTTATATCTGGTGTAGAACAAGGAGGTATAATCTGTAAAGATATCGGCGTTTTACCTACACCTGCATTAGCATATTGCGTGTTGTATAATTCAGCAACAATGGGTGCAATGATAACAGCATCGCACAATCCATATACTGATAATGGAATTAAATTTTTCAATTCTCAGGCTCAAAAAGTAGAAGATGATGTTCAGCTCGCATTAGAACAAAAGCTTGAAAAGTTCTACGACCAAACATCGTCTTATGCCCCAAAACAAATACTACCACGAGAAATAAATGTAAGCTCATTTGCCTTGGAAAATTACGCACAAAAAATGGCATCTATATTCCCTAGCGATTTTCTTAAAGGAATGAAAATCGCAATCGACATGGCAAATGGTGCAACAAGTAAAATATCGTCAACTGTGTTTAAAATGTACGGTGCCGAAGTTTATGAAAAATCTTGTTCTCCAGATGGTCATAACATAAATAAACAAGTGGGAAGTCAATACCCTGAAGAAATTGCAACATTCTGTAAAGAAGTAGGTGCCGATGTAGGCTTTGCCCACGATGGCGATGGCGATAGAGTTGTGGTTGTAGATGAAAATGCATCTATTTTGGAAGGCGAAGAAGTTCTCTATCTCATAGCTGAAGATGCAAAAAATAGAGGAGTTCTAACCTCCGAAGCAATAGTAACTACATTGCAAAGTAATATGGGCTTAGATGAAAGTCTCGCAAAAAAAGATATCAAAGTATATCGTAGTGGAATTGGCGAT
>JAGAOA010000217.1 GCA_017623955.1 Opitutales bacterium | reverse complement strand
TCTTTAATCCAGATTGCAGGAGCTGTCCTTAATTCTTTTGTATCAGGCATAGTAGCCAATATGATTTGCATTTCTTGATGATTCTGTAATTCACAAACGAAATGACTTTTCCACTTGAGTTTGTCTTTGATGTCAACAAGTTTGCAAGGATTGAACAAGTCACGGATAATAAGTCCCACTTGTATCCGTTGGACAGGATCAATATATCCCGTGAAATCTTTTCGAATAGGTTCTAATTGTTTCAAAGTAAATAACCAGTCATGCAATATGCGATGTGGTTCTTGGAAAGGATATCTGTTTGGGAAATTGGATTTTTGTAATTCGAAGTTATATGCTTTATAAAAGTCGATAGGTCTAAAATCAGGAGTATATAGCTGTTGGCTATTGGCGAGTAGTGCTGCTGCATAGCCTTTGGCAAGATAGACTTTTGTATCTCCATCAACAAGACAAATCGCATCATCTTCCCATACATACCATAGTTCGCCATGCAAATTCATCTCCCAATTATCACTATAGGGATATAATAGGCGTGTTGTAAAATTGTAGTTCATAGTATTATTAGATTTTTTGCAAAGGTAGTATATTTTTTATAGATATGCAAATAAATGTGTAGCTAAAATTTCTATTTGCGTATAAATCAAAATTTAGAGGCATCGTCAGTTGTACGACTATTGGTTTATGCCATCTAAAGGGAGAATATTTGTGGTATACCACAGAAAAAGTACCCTAAAGAAGATGATAAAATGGTGGTAAAGTGTATTTAGCTTGCTCCTTTTTTTGTTAAGTTCGCTGCTTTTTGCAAGAAAAAAGGAGCAAGCTGTTTGTGGATAAGGATGGAAGAATACTCTATTGGTTTTGATTTTACCAAATGACAACCTTATCTACGATTTGCTGTTGTTCGGAGGCGGTGCGACGGAGGTAAATGCGGGTTGTCTCTATACTCTCATGTCCCATAAGATCTGCAAGGAGGGCAATATCATTGTATTTATCAAGGAAGTTTTTTGCAAAGCGATGGCGGAAAGAGTGTGGATAAACGACTTTGGGATTGAGTCCATAACGAATAGCAAAATTTTTGAGCTGTTGAGCAATTCCACGTGTGGTAATACGTTCACCGAAACGATTAAGGAAAAGATAACCCGTAGTACGATTAGTAGCAACTAGCCAATCGAATGTTTCTTTGCGTAGTTTGACTGGGAAGAATATACGCCTAATTTTGCCACCTTTGGTATAGATGTCAAAATAACCAGCGTGAATATGTTCCACTTTAATCTGTATGAGTTCACTGACGCGTGCTCCTGTAGCAGCGAGGAAACGCACAACAAAGTACCATTCGGTGTTACCATCACTGTGGAGTGCGTTTTTTAGAAAGACATAATCAGCGTTGCTAATCACATTTTCAAGGAAGGAGCGTTGTTGTACTTTTACAGATTTGAGTCTCCACTTGGGTTTGCCGATAAAATCGAGATAGCGATTGATAGCTTGCAGACGCAAATTGACTGTTTTGGGGCTGCGCTGCTCAATAAGATACGTTTTGTACAAAAGTAAATTTTTCTTGTTAAGTTCTCGATGTAGTGAGAAAAAATCATTCACTGCATAAATGTAGGCATGAATAGTGTTTTTTGCCATGTTTTCCTGCATGAGGAATAATTGAAATTTTGTTAGCATAGTAGTTTTATTTTGAGTTATACATTATTGGGTGTTTACCCCAAACACAATATAAAATAACCATGCCACCAAACGAGGATAATTCTCATTATGAGAAGTTCGTTACATTGGCAAAATAAAGGTTATGAACGCAATATTATCATTAACTAAACTGCTTGCAGAGCGAGCAGAACTAGACAAAACGCTAGCTACTAAACTGCAAAAGTCTATACTTCAAGAAG
>JAGAOA010000216.1 GCA_017623955.1 Opitutales bacterium | reverse complement strand
ATGCCATGCCCACAGTGTCTATACCATGCGACCAAAACAAGTTGCCTTCAGGTGTTATAAACCACCATTTCCCGTCCACTTTTTTAGTGTAGAAATGTCCAGTTGCCTTGAATTTATACTTTGGATTTATAAACCCTAAATACTTATCGAGATTTTTTATTTTTGGCAATGATGCATTATAGGATTCTTCTTCCTTTATGCGTGCAGAAAAATCGGATTCAGTTTTTATTTTAAAATCCCAATCGCGATGTTTATATTGTCCGAACTTATCTATGAATGGGAAAAACTTATCCTTACTAATTTTGTTTTCTGGAGCAGTTAATGTTAAAAAGTATGGATGCGTTGGCAAGAAACGCATTCCTACAAAAACATTATCTTGATATAACCAATCACTTTCTTTGGGAGCCAAACTGCGTTCCACTTTGAAATCGTCAATCGCAATATGTGAACCATCTAACGAAGCTATTTCAAGATTATATTTTTTGCTCGGCAACAAGCGTGTTGTAATTTTGACTTTTCCACTTTTACCGACCTTTTCACCAAAAACTTCTGTAAAAGTACGTTTATTATTAACATCACATAAGAAATAATTACGAGGAGCTTTATCGTTATTACCACCTAAAACTTTATACTTAAAACTTACAGTGACAAGAGTCGATTCTTTGTCAGAAAGTCGAAGTTTATCGCAATCTAATCTAACGGTAAGTGGAATTCCCTTTTTCCCCAAAGTATTTACTTCTAACGAAGCGTTTCCTGATATGGCATTTATTGTTGAAAGCTTAGCACTTTCATCAACTATCGTATATTCAACGAACGATGTCATTTCTGGATTTTCGAAATCCTCAAAGAACATCAATTCTTGCGTTTGTGCAAACACTAAAGCACTTGCAACACACATAAGCCCTTGTAATATTTTTTTCATATATTTTTTTAAAGATAGAACAACACATACAAACAACGATGCTCAATATGTTTTATGTTCACAAATAAAAGCACACAAAACATATCAAACACCATTTTTGTATAAATTATATTTTATTTAGTATGTTACTGTTTTTGTAGTTTCTTTGCGTTTTTTAGTAGATGCTTTTTGACGAATATCATACATTTTTGTAGAAAGTTCGTGTGCTTTTTTAATCATTGGATACACTGGAGTATCGCAAATATCAACCATTCCAACAGAATAATTTTCGCCATCTCCACAACGCCCTGTTGTTATTTGATCGAACCATCTAAACCAGTGTGCACCAACTATTGTTGGATTCTCCAACGCACTAATAACGTATGCTTCGTACGAGTCTACTCTATCTTTCATAGTCTTACGTGGACGCAAGCCTCCTCCAAAAATACCACCATCTTGATTGCCGAAGTGGAATTCACCAACAATTACAGGTTTATCTTCTGAACCTTTGGGCAAAGAGAAACCTACAACATTATCGCGATACAAATTGTAACTTACAACATCGCAATATCTACTTGCGACTTTTGCAACAGTTTGATTTCCCCATGCAAATCGACAACCGATGTAAAGTGTATCGGGTGCTACAGCTTTTACTGCCGAACGACACACACTAAAGTAGCGTTCGTAAAATTTAATTTCAAATGCGAGCATATCGGCTTTGCCCTGCTCTGTTTTTGGGACAAAATTTACCGTATTTAAGAATGAATCCCAATTTTTATAATTAGATTTCCACGCAGTATTTAAAGCATCTATTTCAACATACTTATCTTTGAGCATAAGCATAAACACTTGCTTAGATTTCTGAGTTTTAGGGCAAGTTAAAATTCGCATAGCAGTTGAATAATCTTTAGGTTGCCATGGCAATTCATTATCGATAAATGCACCTATGCAATATGGCGAACGCAACAAATTGGCGTTTTTTGCCATATTTTGATGTGTTATTTTTTCGAAATCTGGCTCGAAATAATCTTTCATTGGTTGCCAATATTCAACGAGTTGCGAGGTTCCTTTGAAATTAGTTGCGCCACCTGAATTACCTAAAAATGTATACGGAACTTTGCTATGAGTCATAACAGCATACGAACACCATGCTCCACTTGTATTTATGCCCCATGCCGAAAATCTTTTACCAATTACCTTTGCATATCTATCACTATGATTTTTACCGTACTTAAGTGTTAAATTTCTATTGCCGAAATCATAATTATATATCTTACCTTTTGTATACGAATGTTTACCACCAAAGTAGGAATGAATAAAATTCTTATCGGAAATATCTTCAAAATAGTGTTCACGCTTTGTAGTGGGAGTATCGGAAGCAATACCTACTGTATCAATACCATGCGACCAAAACAGATTTCCTTCTGGAGTTACCAACCACCATCTACCATCTACTTTTTTAGTATAAAAGTGTCCAGTAGCTTTAAATTTATATTTGGGATTTATTAACCCAAAATAATTGTCGCGATTTTCTATCTTTGGTAAAGACGCATTGAACGCTTCTTCTTCTTTTATACGAATAGCAAAATCAGCTTCCGACTTTACTTTTGTTGTCCAATCGCGATGTTTATATTGCCCAAATTTATCTACAAATGGGAAGAATTGCTCTTTAGTAAGTTTATTTTCTGGGGCTGTTGAAGTTAAAAAGTTTGGATGAGTTGGCAAAAACTTCATACCAATAAACAAATTATCTTCGTACATCCATTCACTTTCTTTTGGAGAAGGACAACGCTCAACTTTTAAATCGTCAATAGCTATATGAATACCATCTAACGAAGTCATTGAAAAGTTGTACTTATTTTTAGAAATCAAACGTACTTCTACTTTTACAGTGCCAGTTTCACCAACCTTACTTCCAAAAACCTCAGTACATACACGACGCTTAGAATCTTCGCACAAGAAGTAGTTGCGAGGTTCTCTATTTTTATCAACACCTAGAACCTTATATTTAAAACTTACATACGCAATGCACGATAAATATTTTTCACCCAAGATTTTTTTTGCATCTAAACTCAACGTCATTGGATAACCCAACTTCCCCAACGTGTTTACTTCGAGCGACCCACTACCAGTAATTGCATTTGTTGTTGTGTGCTTAGCACTTGTATCAACAGTTGCATACTCTATAATGGACGGCATCTCTGGATTTTCAAAATCTTCAAAGAACACCAATTCTTGCTTTTGAGCAAATACTAATGTATTTGCGACACATATAACTCCCAATAATATTCTTTTCATATATATTATATATTCCTCTAATTTTTATCATCAATAAAACAATTATATCTCTTCTGATAAAAATTAGTATATATATATATAAACTTATGCAAGAAAAAAGTACTCAAGAATTTTCTACACTACATACACTCTGAGACAAACTTTATCTGACGCATAGCCTCGTACGCACCTATACCAGCAGATGTCGACAAATTTAGCGAACGTAACCCTTCGACAAAATGAGGAATTTTCACACGATGTTCAAAAATATCATCGTGAACATAATCGGGAACGCCGCAATCTTCCGCTCCAAACATTAAGCCATCGCCATATTTATAATCAGCACTCCAATGCGATTTTTCGGCTTTTGTTGTAAACAACCAAATTCTATCTAACGAAGGAGCCTTATCAGAAGATTTAAAAGCATCCCAATCTCTATGATGAACGACATCTAAAGAATACCAATAATCCATACCTGCACGCTTTAAACGAGCATCGGTAATAATAAATCCCAACGGATGAATTAAGTGTAACCTTGCACCAACAATAGAACACATACGCCCTATATTGCCTGTATTTTGAGGCATTTTTGGATTGTGCAAAATTATATGAATTGGCGGATTTGACATTTATCTACGAAAGTTTGAAACGGCTCTACGAGCTTCGCGCATAGCTTCTTTTTTCTTTATATCTTGGCGTTTATCGTAAAGTTTCTTACCCGTACAAATAGCAATTAAAACTTTGACTAAGCCTTTATTGAGATACATTTTTAGAGGAATAATTGCTGTTCCCCCTGAATCTGTTGCAGACTTCAATTTTAAAATCTCTTTTTTATGTAACAAGAGTTTTCTAACTCTCGTCGGATTATGATTATGTATATTGCCGAAGTCATATTCTGTAATATGCGACTGATACATAAATGCTTCGAGATTTTCTATACGCACAAAAGCATCATTTATTTGAGCCTTACCTGCACGAAAACTTTTTACTTCTGTTCCAGAAAGCACAACGCCAGCTTCAAACGTATCGCCCACAAAGTATTCATGCGATGCCTTGCGGTTTTTTATCTCCGTTATTCGAGGAACTGTACTTTTCTTTGCCATAAAAAAACCGTGCGTGACGATAATCGTAAGCACGGCAGATATAAAAACAGTTACACTTTATTCAGCCTTAGGCTTGCTTTCGTAGAGTTCATACGAGATATTTCCACGTATGACTTCTAATAAAGCTACATCTTCAAGCTCAAGTTTTTCGAGCGAAGAAACAGTAGGCTTACTGCCGTTTTTAAGCTGTTTTACACGCTTAGAAAAAACATTAATAAGAATGTTAGGATCTGTAATTTTTTGCTGTGCTTGTTTTAGATAATCTTCTCTCAAGGTATCCTCCTTGTTTTTTAAAATTGGTTAATGAATATACACATACATTCAATCAATGCAATAATTATTTACATAATTTCGGATATTGAAAAATTTAAGTTTTCAATAGTGAACAAATATTATTTCACTTGAGCTCTAATTTTTCTATCAACACCTTCTATGAAAATAATTTTTTCACAATTATCTTCAGTTAACGCCCCATTTACGTATAGCTTGGGAGATCCTGAAAATTCAGCTAGTTCAAATTCATCGGCACTCTTAGATTTATCTCGAGGGCGAATTTCTGCCTTTTGAGATGTTACAGTTTTATCCATTTGTTCTCCTCGATACAAACCTTGTTGACTAACCTTTACATTTCCATCAAAGATAATTTTTTCTATTTTTCTTACACCGACTCTATTGGGATTAGATATGTAAACTTCGCCCTTATCGCACGATGCGATTGAATCGGTTGCAGTCATTTTTATATTACCTTCAAATATATATTTTTCAGTTTCTCCCGAACTCAACCATTGTTTATCGCTCTCGATAACCGTCATTCTAGATTTTTTTGACCTGTTTTGTTTTTCAGGCTCCATAAGACCAACACTAGCCAATGGAGGCAACAATATCTTAGGACGCACATTGGGCTTTTGCTCAGATATTAAAAGTTCTACTGACTTATGTCTATTTTTAGTATCTGAATTATCTTCAACATTTTTAGGATTTACTATAATGATTTCAGCCATTGCAGAATATTCACGCATATCGATACGAGCCGACTCTAACGCTTCTATTCTTTCTATTTTTGAAGAATTATTTTCTTGTCCTAAGCAATGAACGTACATTTTACCACATTTAGCTCGTGCTAAGTTTGATGTAATAGAAACATCCTTATTAAATAAAAATATTGTTTTATTTCCATTGCGAGAGAACTCTAACGTACGAGATTTCACAATAGATTTTCCATTCTTGAACTTCTTAGATTTCGATTTTGACGACGTATTATCTTGTGATGTTTGTTTTTTCAAAACATCAGAAGTTGCTTTTTCTGATATAGACAGAACTACAAATTTATTTCTAGTAGTTAAGGCATATCCTTGATTTTGTTTTTGCAATAGTGTCAACTCTTCAGATTCAAGTGTAGTTCCGTCTTGGGAATTGGTCAAAATAACATTTCCGCGCAAAACCACCTTTTCTTGGGGAGGAAATATGTCAATCTTCCACGCTCTAGCAAGACCATCCTTATTTTTAAGAGCTACGCCTCCCAAACATTCGATTGTATCGACTCGTGGAGAATTTTCTTTAGTATTTCTTGCATAAGCAACAATTTTACTACATTCGGCTGTAAAATCTTCGCCCGTTACGACAACATTACCTATAAACAAGAAATAAGTCTGACTTTCTTTTGCACTCATAACAATATCATCAGCCGATATTGTTATATTTTGAGTTTTTGATGTGTCTGTTGTATGCAAGAAAACTGCAGTTGCTCTATTTTGCTTTGATGAAACAGCCTTGATTGAGTTGGAATTTCGCAAGAAATGTATATTTTCGCCCAATAATTTTGCTTTTGACGACAAATCTATAATTTCTGGATTTCCACTCAATGTTGCTCTATCTTCTCTAGGAAAGATTTCTGCATGCTCTGCACTTGCCATATAGTTATCGCGAGTCATAACAACATCGCCTTGAGCATCAATTAACGATATATCGCCTGAAGAAGTCTTACCTTGCATATCACCAGCAACAGCCTTCAAATTACTACAATCTACCTGCAAGTTTGTTGCACGAACTTTTGCATTACCTTTTACATAAAACTTATTTTCTTTAGAAGAGTTTTCCAAACGTGCAGAATTTCCAGTTATAACAGTTTTTTGAGGCGTTAGAATTATTTTATTTTGAACAGTTCTTTTTACAGAACTTTCAGAAGTTGGTGTAAAATTTATTATTACATCAGAATACAAATCTACTACACTTTTATCTCCGTCCCAACTCCATTTTTTCCCAGAAAGATTAAACTCTTGACTATCAACATACAATCTATCTGAACTATCGACACGTTTTGTTTTAGTATTTATTTTAGCAGAAGAACTCTTTAGTACCGCACGGATTTTTCCAGTAGATTCATCAAACAAATCCATTTTCATATCGGCTACTTCAATATTATCTTCGCCGAAAAATTTAGCGGTTTTACCAAAAATATCATAAGTTCTCTTATTTGACTTTTCATCAAATTTTGAATACGAAAAATTCTCAATCACCCCTGGCTTTATTTTTACTTGAGCAAAAATAGGCGTAACTATTTCAAATAAGAATAGCAAAAGCACAAATATGTACTGGTATATAAACTTCATAAAATCAATAATCTAAAAAAAAATAGAATTTGTCGAGCTTTTGAATAAAAATAGACACTAAAATATTCATTATAGTTCCACCACTAAGCCGTCGTAGGCAATATGACAATTTTTAGGCAAAGACTTAGTCCAAGTATCGTAATCAATTTCACTTGTTGTGTGAGTGAAATATGCTTGTTTGGGATTTAAGCGACGTACTGTCTCAAGTGCAACTTGCGTACACATATGCGATGGATGTGGTCGCACACGCAAAAAATCTAAAACTAGAATATCGGCATTTTTAGCGATATCAGCCGCGCGACCAACTACCTCATGACAATCGGTATAATATACCAATTTTTTGCCACCAGATGTAAAAACCAAACCAAGCGTATTGACATTACCATGAGGCAACTCAACTGAGTCTATAATCAAATCTTGGCTAACTTGCATAAAATCGGGCATCAACTTTGTTCTAAAACATGGATACCCCATTTGTGTAGGCTTCTCACCCATAGCATAAGGGAAAATTGCGGCAACACGCTCTATTCCATATTCGTTAGAGTAAACCGGCATAATGTTATCGGGCATTCTATCGCAAAAACGACGAAGGTCATCCATACCTACTATATGATCACTATGTCCATGCGTAAGAATGAAAAAGTCAATCCATTCGATCTTATTTTGCAAACATTGAAGCCTAAACTCTGGCCCCGCATCAACTTGGATATGATTGCCGTCTGCCTCAACATGAATACTTGAACGTGTTCGCCAATTCTTTGGATTAGACAAATCTAACGTAGCCGTCTTGTGTGCAATAACGGGTACGCCTTGTGATGTGCCTGTTCCCAAAAAAGTTAGTTTCAT
>JAGAOA010000215.1 GCA_017623955.1 Opitutales bacterium | reverse complement strand
CAACAGTATTGACACCATACTTTGCAAAATTTTTCATTTCTTCAAAGCATGGATTAAACGAACGATACGAAAACAAACGTGTATTTTGAGCCTGTACATAAGCACAAAAGACTAACAAAAAAGTAAAAACGACTACTAAAATTTTTTTCATTTACAATCTTTCTCTTAAAGTTCTCATTGTAATTCTATCAATATAGGCGAATTTTAGCAATCGTAAAATCTGACCTCTTTTATAAAATCAGACATTACACCCAATCGATTAGTATTTGTAAAAATCAAATAAACTATCTTACAAAATCTACAATACTCTTATCGGTAACAATAATTGGTGAATCGTAAATAGGGAGATTTTTTATCAGCAAAGAATCTCCATTTCTTTGAATATCACCAGCGGGAATTTCATAGACGCCACCAGTTAAAATATCTATCCAAATTGGACTACTTATTTTAGCTCCATTGGGCAATGTTGCATTTACTGGCATTGTAATATTATGTTCTGTTGGAATTAAATCGCCAAACCAAATTGTATAAACTGGGATTTTTGAATCTACATCTAAATAACCGAACGAATTAATTTGCTCTGCATATTTTTTATCTACAATAAACTTCCCTTTTTGCTCATCTAAAATATCAAATACCGAAACTAAATTTTGCACTACATAGTAAGCCATTTTTATATGAACTACTTTATGATTTTCATCGGTTTGCAAAAGACCTTTTACATTGTTTACTTTTATAGCATCGTTTTTGGAATAGTGCATATCTGAAATAGAAAATACGCATGTTTCGATACCACGACCCCAGTCGCCAAGCATTCTACGCAAATCCCATTTAGCTTGAGTTAGCTCGCTCCAATTATATTTTGATAAAGCTCCTCCAAAAAAACCTTTTGATGGTGCTCCATTTTCACCCTGACGAAGAATTACTTTCGAGGAATATTTTTTTAATACAGAGCGCATTTCATCAACCTCAAAATATGAGTCCTCTGGGCGATACCTATATCCATGATACGAAACCCAAGTAAACATATCAAGTTTACCAGCTTTTACAAAAAGCTTCAAATGTTCCTCCAAGAATTTAGGATTTAATTTTGCAAGTGATAGTGCTGCAATTTTTGCATTGGCATCGTATTTCTTTATAATCTCGGCTGTTCTTATATTATTTTTTACCGTTGCTATACGATGTTTTTGAGTAATACTTCTTATATCTGGTTCATTCCACATTTCCCACTCTACTTTACCTGCATAACGTTTTGCCATTTCAGCAACCCATTTGTCCCAAGCAATCAAAGCTTCGGGAGAGCTCGGCATCCCTCCAGCCAAAAAAGGAGTACCACCTCCAACATATATAGGATTTCCATACGAAGTCTGCAATAAGGGTGTTATGCCTCTTGAAACCGCATCGTTTATGATGTTATCTAACCAGTTGAAATCGTAATGCCCTTTTTGTTTTTCAGTTTTAGCCCAACCGCCTTGCAATCTTATTTTTCTTGCCCCAAGATGAGTGAGATATTCCTTATAACAATCGTAATTAGCGTAATCTCTGTCGAGCGTTTCGCAACCAACTGTTATATTATTTTTAGTTTGCGAAACATTTTTAGGTTTTAAAACTCCCAACTTTTTATATGGAACTACAATTTTAGTTTTTACTCTATCGTTTGAAGTATCAACTTTTGGAGTTGCCAACAACGCATTTGCACTAAATAAAGCACCGATAACAAACAAGATTTTTACAACTATCATGTGGCGTATTTAAACATTCATACATTTTCTTGCAAACAAAAAAATACGCATCGAATCGATGCGTATTTTTTGTTGATAAAGTTTTCTAAATATTAGAAACCTTGTGCAATCATAGCCGATGCAACCTTCTTGAAACCTGCGATATTTGCACCATTTACATAATCGCCAGGTGTTCCAAATTCAGCAGCTGCTTCGAGAGCATTCTTATGGATGTTACGCATAATGCTATGCAACTTTTCGTCGACTTCTTCACGCGACCAGCTCAAGCGGATTGCATTTTGCGACATTTCCAAACCTGATGTTGCAACACCACCAGCATTAGATGCCTTACCAGGAGCATAAAGAATTTTTGCATTCTTGTAAACTTCGATAGCTTCTGGTGTAGATGGCATATTTGCACCTTCTGAAACGCACATACAACCATTTTCAATAAGAGCTTTTGCTTCGTCGCCATTGATTTCATTTTGAGTAGCTGATGGCATAGCAACGTCGGCCTTTGTCAAGCCCCATGGACGTTTACCTTCGTAGTACTTAGCTGTTGGGAATTGCTTTACATATTCGCTAATTCTACCACGTTTTACATTCTTTAGGTTGAAAATGAATGCTAGTTTTTCTTCATCAATACCATCTTCATCAATGATAGCACCGTTAGAGTCAGACATCGAAAGAGGCTTTGCACCGAGCTGAATGAGCTTTTGTACTGTGTACTGAGCAACATTACCCGAACCAGAAACGAGAACACGCTTACCTTCAAAACTTTCACCCTTTGTTGCAAGCATTTCTTGTGCAAAATACGAATTACCATAACCTGTTGCTTCAGGACGAACTAACGAACCACCCCATTCTAAAGCTTTACCTGTAAGAACGCTATCGTAAGAATTTACCAAGCGTTTGTATTCACCAAAGAGATAACCAATTTCTCTTGCGCCAACACCGATGTCTCCAGCTGGAACGTCTGTATTAGGACCGATATGACGATAGAGTTCACGCATAAAGCTGTTGCAGAAGTTGCGAACTTCGTTATCGCTCTTACCTTTTGGATCAAAGTCAGAACCGCCCTTACCACCGCCCATTGGCAATGTT
>JAGAOA010000018.1 GCA_017623955.1 Opitutales bacterium | reverse complement strand
TACCAGCAAAAAGTACATCGCCTACAAAAGCAACTTCTGCACTTTCGATATAATACACAATACTATCAGGACTATGACCGAAAGCTTCTATACATTTAATCTTTACACCTGCAATATCTAAAATATCGCCATCACTAATTTTGACATCAATTTTAGCCGATTCTAATCCATCGCTAGCAAATAATACTTCGCGTTGAAAATCGGCATCTTCAATCAGATAATTCCCGAACTTTGAAGCATACACTTTTGCACCTGTAGTTTTGGCAAGTTTGGCTGTATCCCAAATGTGATCCCAATGTCCATGAGTAAGCAAAATTGCTTCTAACTTTCTACCTGATTGCTTTAAGTAATGCGGAATTACCTCCGCAGCCTCGTAAGGACAGTCAACTAATATAGCACTATCTGAATTATCTGGAAAGATTAAGTACGTATTAGTACCCAACTGCCCCAACTGGAAATCATATATTTTCATAATTTATTTATTCGCCTTTAAAGTTGTGAATTGTAAGCCACTTATCGAAAATCTTTGGCCACATAGAAACTAAGTCTTGAGGATTTCTATATCCCAAGCCGTAACCATGTGGACCTTTATCGCAAACAAATAAATTTGCATCTACACCTACTTTCTTCAACGCCAAATAATAGGCTATTGAAGAGTTTACATATTTTTTATCTGCCAAAGTTTGTACAATAAATGCAGGTGGTGTATCTTTTGAAACTAATAAATTGTCGGCAAGCTTGTATGTAGAATTGTAATCATCGTACTCTTGATTTTTACCATCGCCTACAAGTTTACAAGATCTATAATTAGGTTCATCGCAATATGCTGGATATATCAAACAAGTATGAGAAGGACGTGCTGATAATTTATCAATTTCATCAACTGGTTTGTACGACATTACATTGAAACGTGTACTTGCTCTTGCACACAAGTTTGCTCCTGCCGAAAAACCTATGACACAAATTTTATCGCTATCTACATTGAGCTTATCAGCATTCGCGCGTACCACACGAATTGCACGTTGAATATCTTGCAATGCACCATTCATATTATCGGGAACTCTGTACCACAAAATAGCTGCATTCACACCGTGATCTACAACCCACTGAGCTATTGAATAGCCTTCATTGTCAGCAGATAATCCATTGTATCCACCTCCAGGGCAAACAATGACAATTCCCGCTTTCTTTCCTGTATTGGACTTAAAAAATTCCAAACGAGGATTTGAGACATTACGACGCCATCTCCTGTTTACTTTTCCAGTTAAAGTTTCAGGCTTTGCACTTATATTATCAGGTATTGTATCTTTTGACCAAAGTTCGATAATCTCGCCTCCTTTAGCAATTTCCTGCTCTGCTCCAAATAGTAACGAGGAGCAAAGACATACACACGCAACAATAAAAAGTTTTATATTTTTCATTTTATCTTCCTTCTATTTTATATATTCATTTACTTGTAAATATTTTTCGAGAACGCTACTCCACATTGATATCAACATATCTTTTTTATTTTCAGCCATGCCATAACTATGACGACCTCTATCGCATAAGAATATGTTTGCATCAACTCCAGCTTTTTTCAACGCCAAAAAATAGGCGATTGATGAATTTGTACAATTTTTGTCATCTTGAGTTTGTACAATCAACGCAGGCGAAGTCTTTTCTGAAACGCTTAAATGTGGAGTAAGTTCATAATCGTGATTGTAATCTTTTGATGAAACGTCACTCATGTCTCCTTCTATCCATCGCAACTTATACATAGGCATATCGCAATATGCTGGATACACTAATATCGTATTATTTGGTCTAGCCGAAACTTTATCAATTTCATCAATAGCTTTATAACATTTATTGAAACGCGTTCCAGCTCTCGCAGATAAATCTGCACCTGCTGAAAATCCCATTATAGCAATCTTATCGGGATTGATATTCCATTTTTTTGCATTTGAACGAGCTATTCTGATAGCACGTTGTGCATCTTGCAAAGCCTCATTTCTATTTGTTCTGTACCACAATATAGCAGCCGACACTCCCATTTTATTGAGACTTTCAACCACCTTGTAACCTTCATTCAATCCGCTCAAAAACACGTATCCACCACCTGGACACACAATTACAAAACCATTGTTTTTTTTGTCATTATCAATAAAAAATAATTCCATACGTTGATTTGAAACATTAGACAAAGCAAACTTGCTATTTCTAAATAAAGTTTCTTGTATAACAAAATTAGTTTTGTCTTTCCATAAAGGAACAAACTTATCTTGTTTTTGAGAATGCAATTGCAAGATATCTTTAGCCTGTTGATTAGATTTACTTGTTTTTGTATCAATATTATCGCTTGCACATCCAAGCAAAAAAATACAAGAAAGTATGCTAATAATAAATTTCATTTTACTTTGATACGATTACTTCATTTTTCTTCAACCATGCCGAAAACAATTCAAACCACTGTTGAATCAATTCGTTTGGGCGAACCATACCAAAACCATGTCCTCCCTTGTCAAAGATATGTAAATTTACTGGAACATTAAACTGTTTTAATGCGAGAAAATATGCAATAGATGAATTTATCCACATCTTATCATTCTGGGCTTGCATTATGAATGTAGGTGGAGTCTGTGCATCGACTTTCAACTCGCTCGACAATGCGTAATCGGTATTAAAATCAACACTTTTTACTTTTGCCTTTGTTCCCCAAAAACGTTGGAATGAAGATTCATCGCAATATGCTGGATACAATAGCCCCGTAAAGTTTGGTTTAGGCGAAAAGGCATCAATAGCATCTATTTTTTTGTATGAGTTTTCTCGATGCAAAGTACTTACTCTTGCAGAAAGATTAGCTCCTGCCGAAAAACCAATTACGACAATCTTATCAGGATTAAATTTCCACTCATCCGCATTTGCTCTGATAATTCTTATAGCACGTTGAGCATCTTGTAAGGCTTCTGTTCGAAATTTTGGAACTCTGTATTTAAGAACAGCCGCAGAAACACCACTCTTGGCTAGACGTTCTGCTACATGAGTTCCCTCATGATCGTACGATACAATAGAATAACCACCTCCAGGACAAACTAGAACAAAACCTGCGTTTTTATCAGCAGTTTTTGACAAGAATACCTCTAATGTTGGAGTTGGGACTCCTTTAAAAAATCTCGAACCAGATTTGCGAATTTCAACAACTTCATTTTTATCGAAAGTATTATCAGGCATCTTCCCATCGGGCCATACGTTTATGATATGTCCTTTAGGCCAACTTGCAAAACAAGTAGATATACCCAATAATATCAGTAGAAAGCACTTCGCAATAAATTTTAAATTATTTTTTTGTCCAACCATGTGCATCGGTAAAATCCATTATATAGTTCCAATTATTAATATCTATTTGATGTTTGCCTTCGTACAAAACATAGCCGAAACCATCGCCTACAAACAATTTTTTCACACGCAAATCATCTAATGTAGGAAGTTTTTTTGCACCGAAAAGTTTGTAGATTTTTCCAGCTTCCATAAGCGACCAAAACTCACCCTTAGGGTCTGCCCAAAAATCTCTAGTACCCGACAACACAAATATCATACGTGGAGCCATAGCCGCAAGAAAATGTTGAGCATCTATTGGCATTGTTTCTATATTATCACCGTATTGTTGCATTTTTGGCTGATACCAGCAAACAAAATGTTTCGACGCAAATTGCATACTTTCACCATAGAGTCTGCGATTCATTGCCGCACCACCAATACACGAACTATTCGATACTGCCAAAGCAAAACGTTTATCGTATACACCAGCAAGCATAGCAGTTTTA
>JAGAOA010000214.1 GCA_017623955.1 Opitutales bacterium | reverse complement strand
GACATAGCCATCAACAATTTTAAGGCTTGGATTAATGGTTCTGCTATAAATGTAGTCAATTAAAAAAATGCTCAATTCATAATTATGAAAAATTACAGCCATATAATTTGGGATTGGAATGGTACAATTCTTGACGATGCCCGAATTAGTTTAGATGTATTCAATGCTTTAGCTCCAAATTATAACGTTGCTCCTGTTGATTATGATGATTATCGCAACGAGTTCGGTTTTCCTGTCATAGATTTTTATAAGCGACATGGTTTTGATTTTTCAAAAGTAGATTTCCGTGAAGTTGGCAGAATTTTTATTCAAATGTATCATGAGCGGTTGCCTAAAAATCCTTTACATAAAGGTATTGCAGATATACTAAAAAGTGTTCTTGATAGTGGAATAACTCAAAGTGTGTTATCGGCACACAATGTAGATATGTTGCGAGCTGATGTCGAACGTTTTGGTCTAAGCAAATATTTCTCAAGAGTTGATGGGCTTTCCGATATTTATGCAAATTCTAAAACTCGATTGGCTGTTGCTCATATTCAGGCGTTGGGAATTTCTCCTAATGACATTTTGATGGTTGGCGATACTCTTCACGATAAAGAAACTGCAGATGCAATGGGTGTAGATTGTGCTTTAGTTGCTTGTGGATACAACAGTAAAGAGCGTTTGTTGTTGGCAGAAGTTCCAGTTTTTGATAATCACGAACAACTCAGTGATTTTTTATTTAAATGCTTGTAAGTAGATTTCTTTTTGGTAGACTTCTTCCATTATAACGTAAAAAGGAGGTTTATGAAAAAGTATCTTACTATATTTTTATGTATGGTTGTTTCTTATGCGTTTGCTTTGAAAAATGCTCAGATTACAACAACGTTTAATGATAACTCAACATCAACACAAACTATTGAGCTTAAAGAAGTTGAAAAAGATGTTTATCGTTTAGAAATTCCAATTCGCAAAATTGCACTCAATACAAAGTTTATTGATGTAAAGCTTGCCGATGCCACAGCTAAGAAAGGCGAAGATGGTTATTGGGTTTTAGGCGATGGTAGATTGGGCTTTTTTGCTCATGACAAAGGTAATATTACCGAACGTCGCAATCCGTTACCATTGTATAGTGTAAAGAAGGGCGATAGCGCATTTGTTGGTATTGTTAAAGGTTTGAAGTACGAATTTGCTTTGGTTGTAGATGTAAAAAAAGGCGTGTACGAAGTTTATCCACGTTTTCTCATAAAAGATATGTTGTTTGCTCCGTATGAAGATTTAATTATTGATTTCTATTATTTCAAGGGCGAAGATGCCAACTATTCTTCAATGGGTAAAGCGTATCGTAAATATCAGTTAGATAGGGGCGAAGTAAAGCCTTTGCGTGAGCGTGTAAAGGGTAATCCACAACTTGCTTATACTGCCGATACAATGTTTGTGCGTTTTTGTAATGGTAGAAAGGTTAATAGTTCTAGAATAGAACATCAAACTCCAGAAAACGAACCTAAAGTTCGTGTTGAACGTTCTTTTGAACAGGTTAAAAATAATATTCTTAAATTAAAAGAACTTGGTGTTGATAAGGTCGAAGTTTGTTTGGTGGGTTGGAATAGCGGTGGTTTTGATGGTCGCTTTCCAACGCTTTTCCCAGCTGATGAAGCTTTTGGTGGCGAAGAAAAAATGGCAGAAGTTGTAGATACTGCTCATGAATTGGGGTATCAGATTGTAACTCACGTTTGCAATACCGACTTCTATACGATATCTGACAGATTTGATTGGTACGACATCGCAAAAACCAAAGATGGCTCTAATCATAAGCATGGTATTTTGGCAGGTGGTAGAGCGTATTTCCCATGTTTCCAACAAGTTTACAACAAATACATTGAGGACGATTTCAAAGGTTTGCGTAAGCGTGGTTTCAGGGGTACTCACCATATCGATGTAACATCGTGTATTGTTCCATATCCTTGTCATGATAAAAATCACCCATGTAATCGTCAACAGACTGCAGACTATATGAATAAAATTGGAGAACTCGCCGACAAAACTTTTGGTGGTTGGGGCAGTGAAGGTCCGTGCGACCACGTTGCAAAAACTCTCGACTATGCTTTGTATATTTGGGCATATCCAGGG
>JAGAOA010000213.1 GCA_017623955.1 Opitutales bacterium | reverse complement strand
GTGGTTTTGAAAACACAATTATAAATATAGAAAATACTAAATTTATTAACAATAGCTCTGTTTCTATTTCTCAAGATATTTGGGGCGATGAATATGGATATGGCGATGGCGGTGCTGTTTATTTTGGAGCATCAGAAGGTTATGGTCCAATAACAGCAACAATAAAAGATACCCAATTTACTGGCAATACAGCAAATAAAGGTGGAGCTATTGTAACAGCACGCGACAACAGTACATCGTTTGTTTTGAGCGAAAATAAGTCAATATTAAACGCTGGAAACAAAGCATTAAATGATGCGCGTGGTGGGTTCTTATATGCTTCAAAAAATTCAACTATAAACTTCGATATAGCAAATGCCTCGACTTACACTATTGGCGATGGTTCAGTAAATTGCGATTCGATTGCATCAGCCGATAATTCTTCAACAATCAACAAGACTGGTGTTGGTACTTTAGTTGTAAACGGCTCAATGCAATATTTTACTGGCACATTGAATGTTAATGCAGGCACTATGGAAGCTAACAATGGCTTGGGTGCAAAAGTAATTACTATTGCAAATGGTGCTACTGTCGGAGTACAGATTAACGGCAACAATATGTTGTCAAATTCGGAACTCGCATTTACAAACAATGGCACTTTAATCTTGTCTTCTAAAGCCGGTTTAGAAGCTGGAGACTACACTGTATCAGTGGCAAATATAACTGACTATGGTACTACAAAAACATACGGAGGAGTTCTCTCAGGCAACACATTTACAGTTGCTAATGCTAAACAAATCGAAGCTGGAGCAGAAGCTCCAACCGTAGTAGAAAACAATGGTATAGTAGAAATTACTACTAATGAAAACACAAGTGTCTCAATGGCATTCAATGCTGATATAGCAACTGTTAACAAAGTTTCAGAAGTAACAAGTGATCTTCTACAAACTTTCGGTTCAGACTTTGTAGCAAGCGGTGCTTTTGATTTTGATGTTTCATTAGAAGCTGGCGACACTGTAGTATTGAGCTTTTATGTTGGCGATTCAACTTTGAAACTTGGCGATTTCTCCATTTATCACAAAACAGAAGGTAGCCAATGGGAAAGCGCTGATGATATATCGAATGTTAGCTACGATGGAGAATATCTTTCATTCATTGTATCTCACTTCTCATCTTACGGCTACACAGCAGTACCAGAACCAGCCGAATGGGCAATGATTTTGGGAGCGATAGCACTCAGTTTTGTCGCCTACCGCAGACGCAAGTAAAACGTGCGAGGGCGGTATCTCGATTGCGATTTAATTTATTTATAATGAAGAAGGCGTTTCTACTGAAACGCCTTTTTTGTACATAGGTTCGCAATCGAGGCACCTCACAGCTTATGGAGCGTTTGTTCGGGTGGGCAGTGCGTAGCACAGCTCCACCAACTCACAAACATCTCCCTAAGCACGTGCCTCGCACGTTTTTTTGGTCACGCTTACAATCCACGTTTGTTCTAATCCTAAAGTGGTTGGACAGAGCCACAAGCGAAGCCTTGGCGACGGTGCACGTAGAACAAAAAAATTGCGTTAGCAATCTCCGCATCTTCTCATAGAGTAAAAAAGTAGGATAAAAATCTTAACGGTTTAGAAAATATAAAAAAAATACACTTGCTCAAAAGAAATACAAAAAATAAAAATCTTATAAATTTTACATGAGATTTGTTATAAAAAATAAATCTCAATTCACTAAAATAAAAAAAAGGTTATTTATGCAAGTACCAATATGCAAATTCCGCAAAGAAGAAGTGCGAAAAATTCTAGAACTGGAAACTGATGAAGTTGTAAAACAAGCAAACGGACAACTCAAAGTAT
The DNA here is from genome assembly GCA_017623955.1 of Opitutales bacterium. The sequence continues at coordinate 999 of JAGAOA010000213.1, read as the reverse complement.
TCGAAACACTAGACGAAGTTTATGAATTCCTAGCAGAAGAAATGGTAAATGAATTTGAAAAAGCCGCTAAAGGCGATAAAATAGTATCGTTCATCATGCCAGTAGGTCCAACTCAACCATATCGCATAATGGCAGAAAAAATAAACTATCGCAACATCAGTCTGAAAAACGTACGTTTCTTCTTTATGGATGAATATGTTGACGATGAAAAAAACGAACTAATAGATATACAAAATCCGTTGAGTTTTCGCGGACAGATTGGTCCATTGTTGTTCAATAGAATTCGCCCAGATTTGATGATGCCAGCCGAACAGATAATATTCCCTACCCCTGAAAACATCAAAGAATTACCAAAGATGATTGAAGATGCAGGCGGTATTGAAGTTTGCTATGGTGGTATTGGTATTCACGGGCACGTTGCTTTCAATGAACCAGAAGAAAATGTAGCAAAATCAAATCCTCGCATTTTGGAAATCAATGAATACACTCGCACGATTGATGCAACAAGACATCGCGGTGTTGGTGGCAACCTTGAAAATTTCCCTCGCAGAGCAATAACAATGGGTATGAAACAATGCCTAGAAGCGCGTAGAATGTTGTTGATGACTCGCAATGAATCGACAGAATTCCTTTGGGCTAATACTATAATACGTATTTCTGCACTCGGTGCTCCGGGTGACGATTACCCTGTTACGCATGCTCGCAATCACAGAAATTTGCTCATTGTATCTGATAAAGGAACTCTTCAAAAGCCAAAATTTAATATCTAATAAAATATGAAAATCATAGAATCGCACGCTCACCTTCTACATAATGCGGTAGGGTTTGATAAAATAGTTGAATCAGATATGTTCGAAGAAATCTGGTTAATGGATTTATCGAGTGTGCGACTCAATGGTATAGAATTTGCCACTCAAGAAGAAGTACTACAAGCAACAAAAGACTTTAAGGGTAAGGTCAGGGCATTCGGGTATCTCGATTTAGATGGAGAAATAAATC
>JAGAOA010000212.1 GCA_017623955.1 Opitutales bacterium | reverse complement strand
GCTTGTTCAAATCTTCGTTTTCAAGAAACGTCTGCTTTACAAAAAGCACCTCTTCTAAAGTGGCGTCTAATGTGTTGCTTTCCAATGCCACTTCAAAAAGTGCACTTCCGTAAGTTTTACTTACTTGCTTAGCCATGTACTACCACCCATTTCTTTCAAAGTGTCCTCAATTAAAGCATCCTGCTTACTCTCGTCAATCTGCTGCTCAATGATCTTTGCAGCCATTGCAGTTGCAACACGAACGATTTCCTTGCGCATATCATCTGTAATCTTCGCTTTTTCAAGCTCGATTTCCTGATTCGCACGGTTCATAATTCTTGTAGCTTCTGCCTGAGCCTCTTCTATAATCTCAGCTTCTTTCTTCTGCGCTGTCTTACGCGCTTTTGCCAAAATCTCTTCTCTCTCTTTGTCAATGGACTTTAACTTCTCGTCATACTCAGCTTTTAACGCTTTTGCATCTTCTTTGTCCTTTGTCGCAGATTCGATATCATTTTTGATCTTCTCTCTACGATTGTTTAATACTTTCTGTACCGGTTCAAACAAAACGCCGGAAAGGAAGAAGAAGAGGATAAAAATTGCGATTGCCTGTATTAACAAATCATTAATCAACTGTGGTGACAACTCAAAAATGTGTCCTTCAGTAAGCAACATTGTCTGCGCAATCCCAAATCCTGATAATATATTCATCAAGGGGTAATCCTCCTTTCACCAAATTCTTAAATCCTATATTATTTCCAAAATTATAAGCTTAAGAACTTAGATAACATTGGATTTGCGTACATTAACAACAATGCGATAACCAAACCATAAAGACCTGTTGTCTCGGCTACGGCCTGTCCAAGTAACATTGTTGACATGATATCACCCTTTGCACCAGGATTACGTCCTACTGCTGCTGCACCCTGACCGGCTGCATATCCCTGTCCTACACCAGGACCAATACCGGCGATCATTGCCAAACCGGCACCAATTGTTGAGCATGCTAAAATTAAACCTTCGTTTGTAATCTGTTCCATAATATAAAACCTCCATAAATGTATATTATTTTTATAAAATAAGAGTTCTTACTCACTCTTTTTATGCAATGCACATATTCTAATTATCACCTATCTTGTCTGAAATAAACGTCATTGTTAACATTGCAAATACGTATGCTTGAATTGCTCCTGAGAACAAATCAAGATATGCATGTAAAAATGCTGGAATACCAATCTTTGCTGCAAGCGGCAACAAACCATAGTAAAGCGACAACATAACCGTACCTGCCATAACGTTACCAAATAAACGCAGTGACATAGAAATTGGTGTTGCTATTTCGCCGATTAAGTTAATTGGAAACAAAAACGGCAACGGTTGGAACAACCCTGTAATAACACCTAACTTATTATACTTGACATTGTTGTACTGAATCATAAACCAGGTAATCATTGCCAAGCAAAAAGTGGTTCCAAAATCGGCTGTTGGTGGTCTAAGACCAAACAAACCTGAAATGTTCGAAAAAAGTACAAACAGAAATAATGTTCCGATATAATACATG
>JAGAOA010000211.1 GCA_017623955.1 Opitutales bacterium | reverse complement strand
TGAACCTACGTTGATGGGAAGAAATATTGGCGTTTCGTTGTCGCCGGTAGCTCAAAGTCAACGTAAGCTTAAGTTCTCTAGAGATGCCGATGATATTCCAGAAGATGATTCGGAGGAATAAAATAAGTGCTTTCTAGACGCATATTTTGTAGATTGATAGCGGGGCTGCTTCTGTTTGTTGCAACCTCGCTTTTTGCCCTAGATGTTAAGGGTATAAATTATATCAGTCTTGCACAATATGCAGGAATGACTGGAATGAAGTACAAAACTTTGGTGCGCGGTAAGAAAATGTCGGTTTTTAGTGCGTATCAAAGCGTCAGTTTTGAAATTCATAGTAGAGTTGCCATTGTAAATGGTCGTTATGTAAATCTTGGTCATCCTGTGACTTCTTATCGCGGAATGTTGTATGTGTCAAAACGGGATGCTTACAAAACTTTGGCTCCTGTTTTATTTCCGCATCAGTTGAAAAATCCAAGAATCCCTTTCCATATCGTTATTGATGCTGGTCATGGTGGACGCGATAATGGTGCAGAAAATAAACGATTGGGAATAAAAGAAAAAAATATAAATTTGGATATAGCTTTACGTTTAGGTAATGCCTTAAAACAAATGGGATATAGGGTATCGTATACGCGTACAAAAGATTTCTTTATAGATTTGGAGCATCGCCCCGTGATTGCTAATCGCAGAAAGGCCGATTTATTTATAAGTATTCATAGTAATTCGGTCGCAAACGCAAGTGTTTCTGGCGTGGAAACATACGCATTAACTCCTGTATGGTTGCCGTCGAGCTCTTCTTCAAAATTGCGTAAAGCTGATACTGAAAGTTATCCTGGAAATAATGTCGACGGATGGAGTCAGTTGCTTTCGTATAGCATTCAACGCTCACTCGTAGATGGAACAAATTCGAAAGATAGAGGTGCATGACGTGCTAGATTCGCAGTCCTACGTACTGCTACAATGCCAGCATGCTTAGTAGAAGTAGGTTTTGTTTCAAATAGAGCTGAATGTTCAAGATTGGCAAATAAGTCGTATAGACAAAGCGTAGCAAATGCAATAGCTCGTGGAGTTGTGCGTTATGCGTCGGTTGTTCGCAGATGTAAAAAGTAACCTTTTATTAAAAAAGAGGAAACATCGTGAAAAAAATATTGGTGGGTATTGCATTGATGTATGCTTTGTTTTGTTTTGGGCAAAACATAAAATATAATGTAGATGCACAATCGGGAGCATTGAGCAATATATCGATAGAAAACGATACTCGCAATATGAACTGGGTGTTGCATGCTGGTCAGAAACCTTTTATTAAATCTGGAGATTTGTGGGGGCTTGGTTATTTTACAAAGACCGATATTTATGGATTTTCAAAAAAGGTAAGTTGGTCGAAGCCCGATAAAATTTCAATAATCGGCGATAGTAATTCAAGTATATACTCGGCTGAAGGAGTAAATATAAAAGTTTCTCGAAAAATTGAAAATGGCAATTTGGTTGAAACTTATAGTTTTAAAAATATAACACCTGCAAAGCTTAAAATTTCAGATGTTGCTGTAAATACGCCTTTCAACGATAACTACGATAAATCAGATATTTGTTTGAATGGCAGAACTCATGCTCACATTTGGGCAGCTGGTGGAAACTCTGCATATATTTGTGCTATAAATATGGGTGCAAATGCGCCTCATTTGGGATTGGTTATTAACGACGGCGCTATGTCGGGATATGAGATTAGAAAGCGTTCTAAAAAATTTGGTATGTCGAATTTTAGAGGCGTTATTATGATGAATTTTTCTTCATTTGAATTAGCTCCAAACGAAGAAAAATTGTTTTCGTGGACAATATTTTCACATTCAGGTTGGAACGATTTTTTCAAAAAAGCACAATCTTTAGGTGCTGTTGTTGCCGAGTTTGAAACATCGCCAACGATAATTTTGGGTGAGGAAATAAAAGTTGTGTTTAAAAGCGAAAAGAAAATCAAAAATCCTCGTGTGTGTGTAAATGGTAAAGATGTAGATTTTAGTACATCGTTGTTTTCAAATAATATTGAAATTTCTTTAAAGCCTTCATCGTTGGGTGAAGTTGAAATTGTTTTGCATTATGACAACGACAAATATACGAAGGCTGTTGCAAATGTTGTTGAAAATTCAGATAAAATAATGAAACAACGTGCCGATTTTATCTTGAAAAATCAACAGATGAACAATCCTCAAGATAGACGTTATGGGGCGTTTATGGTTTACGATAATATCGAAAATAAAATTTATCTGAACAACGATTCTCGCAAGGCTAACGATGTAGATGAAGGAGCTGAACGCTTAGGTATGGGTATATTCTTGGCTCGTTTGGCACAAGTATCGCCCGACGCAAATTTGAACAAGGCTTTGATTCGTTATGCCGATTTTGTTCGCAATAAGTTGCAAACACCAACATATATAACTTATTCAACTACTTTTCAAAATACTCGTAATAGATTTTTTAATTATCCTTGGGTTGCACGTTTTTATTGTGAGATGTACAGACTTACTAAAAATAAAGATTATCTTATGCACGCAGTCGGTACAATGAATTCGTTTTACGAGCAGTTCGGGTATTCTCGCTATACGTTAGATACTCCAGTGTTTGTTATGGTTAACGCTTTGCGTGATGCAAATATGAATAAAGAAGCCGATGCTATGTTTGTACATTTCAAAAAAACTGCCGATATTTTTATAGAACGAGGTGGCGATTATCCTAAACAAGAAGTCGATTACGAACAAAGTATTGTAGCACCTGCGGCAATGCATTTAATGGATATGTACTTGCTAACTAAAGATAAAAAATGGCTTGATGGTGCAAAAATTCAGTTGAAGTATTTAGAAGCTTTTGATGGTCAGCAACCGCATTATCGTTTGCAAGATATAGCAATTCGCCACTGGGACGCTTTCTGGTTTGGGAAACGTAGAATATGGGGCGATACATTCCCTCATTATTGGATTTGCTTGTCGTCTATGGCATATTCAATGTATGCTGATGCTACTGGTGATATTGAATATCGCAAGAAAGCCGAAAATGGAATTCGCTCTTGCTTAAGCTTGTTTTACGGCAATGGCAGAGCAACGTGTGCATACGTTTTCCCGAATAAAGTAGATGGTTTTTCAGGCAAGATTGCCGATGAATTTGCCAACGATCAAGATTGGTCGTTAGCGTTTTACTTAATGATAACTAATAAAGATTACTAAAAATATGAGTACAAAAATTTTTTATGTTCATGGTCTTGGTGGCGGTGTGTTATCGGCGACATACATCGGGTTGTGCAAACATTTTGAAAATGTGGAAATTTTGCAATATCCGTCTGAAAGTGCTAAGTATGGCGAAAATCTCGGCATAATTTGCAAAAAGTTTTTTGAAGTTTTAAAGCGTGATAATCCTGAGAAAGTTGTGATAGTTGGGTCGTCATTGGGTGGATTTTTTACATCAAAGTTGGTCGATGAGTTTATTGCTAATGGTGGCGATTTTTCAAAGTTGGGAGTTGTGATGATAAATCCGGCATCTTATCCTTTTGAGGTTGCAGTAGTGCGTGAATACCCAGCAGAGCTTGTAAATTCTTACGAGGGTATAATGATTTCAAAAAATCCCAATGTGAAAAAAGTGGTTGTTCTCACCGAAGATGATGAAGTATTAGACGCTTTTAAAACTGCTGAACGCCTTGCTGGTACTGGTGAAATTGCCATGTTTAAAAATGGAAAACACAGTTGTTACGAAACTCTTGAAAACGAGATTATCGGCTATGTAAAGAGATTTTGTTTAGTGTAAAAAAATAGGGTCTTCAGAAGACCCTATTTTTATTTAATATGGATTGTTGGAACTATTGTTCCTTTGGTGCATTATTATGTGGGCGTTTACCTCTATTCTGATGACGGCGATTATTATATTTGCCGTCTTTAATGAATTTCTTATTATGGAAATTCTTTTTACCCTTGAAATCTTTTTTGAAGTTTTTATCAAACTTCTTTTTCTTATCATTCTTCTTGCTCTTTTTTAGACCAAAAATAGATTTCAATGCTGCCTTTATTTTTGCAAGAAGTGATACTGGAGGACATGTAGCTTCATCTGCTGCACTATAAGAAACAACACCATCTTGCTTTTTGTCGGCTTCAGAATTCTTCGGACGACGATCTTGCAGTGTTACTTCTATTGCTCTTGGTGTGAACTTCTTTTGCTCAAATGCTGGACCTTCATGTTTATATTCGTCTTCGCATTTACATTCTGGTTGTTCTTCTGATTTTACTTCAGCGTTTTCTTCAACCTTTTCTGCTTCCATTTCAACAGTTTTAGGTTCTGATTCCTTCGACTTCTTTGCTTCAGGATATCCGTTTACATTCGAACCGCTGAGCTTTTCTGATACTGCGGAGATATCTTATATTTCTCCACATGTTTGTGTTGACTGTGTCGATTTCTTTTGCGATTTAGAGCCAGAACGACTATTTCTGCCATTCTTGCGACGTGGCTGTTTCTCTACTTCTGTTTTTGGAGTATCTTCGACTACTGTCGGGGTGGGAGCTAATTGTTGCTCTACCACTATGTCGACTTGTTGTTCGACCTCGTTTTGATTATTTTCTTCCATGATGTTTTTTCGGTTATATTTTCGGGGTAGAGGATTTGTCTATAATATATGTTCTTTGGTCTAATCGCTACCTCGTTTATATTTATAATTCAAAGAACGTTTCAAAGTTTGTACATGTGTACATTTTATTGCCTAAGCAAAATGACAAATCAATAAACCGCCTATAACATCAGATTTTTTTGAAGTTTACAATATTTTTTTTAAGAAAGGCTCGACATTTCATTAAAATGAATCACTCTTTTCCTCATGGAAACTTTATTAGAAAATTTGACGAAACGAGGTTTTGTTCCTCACTTATTTACTACTTCTGAAGAAGCTAAGGCTTTCTTTAAAACAGAGTTGCAAAATAAAACAATAGGTAT
>JAGAOA010000210.1 GCA_017623955.1 Opitutales bacterium | reverse complement strand
TGTAAGAACTACGTGGTCACTATCCCAACGAACTCCACGAGATACATGCAAGAGAATTTCAGGTACAAACATCAATACCGATGAAATTTTATCAGCAATAGTTTCTGTTGGATGGAAGTGTCCAGAGTCTAAGCATAAGAGCATTTGATTCTTAACTGCATAGCCCATAAAGAATTCATGCGAACCTACTACATAACTTTCACTACCAATACCAAACAACTTACATTCTACTGCATCTTTGTCATATTTCTTAGAAATCTTAACCTTCATAATTTGGTCAAGAGAATCTGCCATACGCTCACGTGGAGCTAAACGATCAGCAGGAAAATCCTTCATACCATCTGGCATCCAAAAGTTAGTAATAACGGTATTACCCAATTCTTTACCCATCTTTTCAGCAATTTTACGGCAAGCTATACCATGTTCAATCCAGAACTGACGATTACCTTTATCAGCACTAGAAAGAGTAAAGCCATCGTTTGCCAATGGATGTGAAAAATACGAAGGATTAAAATCGATGTTCATCTTACGACTTTTACACCAATCAACCCATCCTTTAAAATGTTTGAATTCTATTTCGTTTCTATCAACCTTCTTTCCTCCAAACTCACCATATAGAGCATGTAAATTTAAACGAGTTGGACCGGGAATATACTTCAAGGCTTCATCAATATCAGCTCTAAGTTCATCAACATTGCGTGCTTTGCCTGGGAAATTTCCAGTAGTTTGAATACCACCACCAGAAAGTTCTGCATCTGGAGTTTCAAAACCACCTACGTCATCACCTTGCCAACAATGCATAGAAAGTGGAATAGTATCCAATATTTTTAATGCCTTATCTGTATCTACGCCAAACTTTGCGTACTTGTCTTTTGCTTGTTTATAATTGTTTGCCATATGAAAAGACAGTTTGTTTATATTTGTTAATATTTCAAGTTTTTTTTGGGAAAACCTTTTTTTGTAAATTTTTTAGCTAAATAAAATGAAGTCTTTATATCCAAAAACTAGATAATTTATAAAAAAAGGGACTTGCATTTAGTAGATTTTTTTGGAATACTTTAGATAATCTGTTAGTACGTTTTATTTAAGAAAGAAAAAGGATATTTATTATGGCGAATAAAGTTTATAAATTTTTAGTAGCCCCCGACAAGTATAGAGGCTCTTTGTCGGCTAGTCAGGCATCACACTCTATAAAGATGGGTATAAGTGCAATATTTAAAGATGCTCCAATTACGGAATTCGCACTAACTGATGGTGGAGATGGATTTGTCGATACCATTGCTAAGGCAAAAAAAGGTTCTAAAGTTATCCGCCTTAAAACTATCGATCCTACCGGACAAACATTGACTGCTAAATGTGCTTTGCTAGACGATAATACTGCTATTGTTGGTTTAACAGAAGCATCTGGAATAAATCTGATATCAGAAACAGAAAGAAATCCTGCAAAATTAACAAATATCGGAACGGGGAATATACTAGAAAAATTAGTTGAACGTGGATATAAACGGATAATTGTAGGCGTTGGTGGAAGTTGTACTAACGATGGCGGGATTGGATTATTGATACCGTTAGGCTTTAGATTTTTAGATAAAGACGGTAATGATATATCTCCCACAGGAGAAGGGCTTGGCAAGTTAGCAAAAATAATACCCCCTGAAAAAGAAATAAAAACAAAGTTTGTTGTAGCTACCGATGTCGACAACACTTTACTTGGTCCAAAGGGCTCTTCGTTGTTATTTTCGCCCGCAAAAGGAGCTTCTCCAGAATTAGCAATGCAACTTGAAGCTAATATGAAAAACTTTGTAGATGTTGCACAAAAATGCTTTGGAAAAAGTCGACATAATGAGGCTGGTTCGGGTGCGGCAGGAGGTTGTGCATACGCTCTTATGACATTTCTAAATGCTGAACGTATAAGTGGATTTGAGCTTTTTGCAAAATATACAGATATTGAAAAGGTTATAAAAGCTAGTGATATAATCGTAACCGGAGAAGGTAGATTCGATGCTACAGACGCATTGGGAAAAGGTCCATATACGCTAGCAAAACTTGCCCTTAAACACAAAAAACAAGTATGGATATTATGTGGAGAATCAACAGTCAGTAAGAGCGATTTGGAATCTATGCAATTGGAAAATGTCAAGATAGGATAAATTTTACCACTTGCTCCAAATTTAGTTGAAGCACATAATAGAGCTCCTAAATTTTTATTAACATTGGCAAAAGACTTTACATCAAAACTTAAATAATATGAAAAAATTTGGTTTTATAGGTGCTGGCAAAATGGCTAGTGCAATAGTTAAGGGATTGTTATCAAAAGCAATTAGCTCAAATGAAATATCTTGCACTTGCGGGAATGATGACACAGGTAAGATATTGGCAGAACAGACCTCTATAGAATGTGTAGATAATGTAAAAGAGCTGTTAGAAAAGTCACGAACAGTAGTTCTAGCATGCAAACCGCAACAGTTGACTGATGTTGCTCAAAGTGCTAGCAATGCAAAAAATGATATGCTTATTTCTATATTGGCAGGAACATCTATAAATAGATTACGAGAATGTTTCCCCAATGTAAAAAAGATTGTTAGAGTTATGCCAAATATGCCTGCTCAAATATCGCAAGGTATGTCTTGCTATGCACCAGAAAATGAGCTTAGTGCAAAAGAAAAAGGAATTGTAGAAAATGTACTGGGAGCAATTGGAGAATTTATAGAAGTTCAAGAATCTCGCTTAGATGCAGTAACAGCCTTATCAGGAAGTGGGCCTGGTTACATATTCGAATTTGCCGCAGCTATGATAGAAGGTGCAAAAGCGATAGGTTTTTCAAACGAAGAAGCCAAAAAGCTTGTAGAAAAAACTATGTTGGGTTCGGCAATGTTATTAGTTCAATCACAATTGTCCGCAGATGAATTATGTACAGCAGTTTCCAGCACAGGAGGAACAACTCTTGCAGGATTGGCTGAACTAAAAAATGCAAATTTCCGAAAAACAATGGAATCGGTACTTATGGCAGCTAAAAAACGTTCAGAAGAACTTTCAAAATTATAAAAAAAAGCTTGACTAAATTAAATACTTTCAAACAATCAACATTAATAGAACAAACAAAATATTATGAAAAAATTATTACTCCCCATCGTAGCAGCTCTCGCAGTATCAGCTTGCTCTTCTATTACAGACGAATGTATAACAATTGATTCTACGCCCCGTGGCGCAGTTGTAGTTGTTAATGACGAGGTAAAAGGTACTACTCCCCTTAATGTATGCCTCCCTAGAGATGGAACATTTGAAGTTAAGTTAGTAAAAGAAGGTTATAAAGACGAAAATGTAACATTTACTTCATTGAAGGATGACACTTTTATTAAGTTCGGTCCACTCGTAGATATGGGTTATTATAAAACACTTACACCATCGAATGAGAAAAATGAGATGACTCCTAAATTCCTTCCACCATATAAGGGAACAAAGGCATTTGAAGATATGCAAAAAAATCTTGATACAGTTGACCAGTTGAAAAAAGATGGAAAAATCAATGCTAGTGAACACTCTTATATGATAAAGAAGATTATTGAGTTTTATTCTGCAAAATAAAAGATTTCTTTATAAAGATAAAAGAGACGCGTTTTTTTGACGCGTCTTTTTTATTGAGTTTGAGACCTTGACTTCCCGTATTTTATTCTATTTTATAAAAAAAATGGGTATAAAAATAAAGTCTATATCATACGCCTTGCCCGAACAACGTTTAACACACACACAGTTGTGTGATAGATTTGGGAAAGATGTTATGGACAAAGTTGCAATGGTATCTGGAATTTATGAACGTAGAATTGCAACAGAAAACGAATGTGCTTCTGATTTTGCATTAACTGCAACAAAAGAAATTTTAAAAGGCGAAGATATATCTACAATAGATATGCTTATTTTTGCTACACAAACACCCGATTATCTTCTGCCGACAACAGCTTGTATATTACAACATAAATTAGGTTTAAAAAAAGATATAATAGCCTTTGATATAAATTTGGGATGTACACAATTTATCTATGCATTATCTACAGCGTATGCATATATAAATGCGGGGATGGCAAAAAAAGCCCTAATTCTAAGTGGTGACACCCCTACTCGACTAATAAATGCAAAAGATAAAAGTGCAGTTACACTATTTTCCGATGCTGGCAGTGCATGCATTGTAGAATATTCGCAAAAAGATGAAATAGTAAACTTCGTATTTGGAAGTGATGGTGCAGGTTATCGCGATTTGATTTGCGAAACATCAGGAATGAGACATCGTCCAAAGCCTGAAGATTTTATAGAATTTGAAGACGAAAATCAAAATGTGCGTTCAAACGTCAATTTATACATAAATGGCTTTAAAATTTTTGCATTTGCATTCAAGACAATTCCACAAACAGTAACCTCTTTATTGCAACAAAGCAACTTATCGAAAGAAGATATAGATCTTTACATATTTCATCAAGCGGGAGAAAAGATTGTATCAGCATCCGCACAACGCCTTGGCTTGCCATTAGAAAAGGTTTTTTTTAATCTGCACGACATTGGTAACTGCGGAGGCAGTAGTGTAGCCATTGCATTAGTTGATGCAATAAAAGCTGGAAAACTAAAAGCTGGAATGAAAGTTATGTTGTGTACTTTCGGCGTTGGATTATCATGGGGAGGTTGCATTATAGACTTTAATGAACTTCCCAAAGTTACAAATTTCTAATCAGCTATCTTTATTATAGAAACGTAGTTACCACCCGTATGAGATGAAGCTAGAGAAGCAACTATTTTAGGTTGTCGTTTGCACTCAACATTGTCAAAGAAATCTATACCAAAACGCTGTTTCCATAAACCTTTTTCGTTTTTAAGAGAATATAATAAACATCCGAGAGACTGTAATGACGACATCGTTTCAGCATATCCAGTATGAAATACACTAGTAACAAGAGGAACTTTTGCCATAAGAGAATCTCTTAGATTTATAATTTTTGAATCTTGAGCCGTTCCGCGTGGAGACCAAGATATAACATCTACATCCGAAGCTGAAATACCTGCCTGCATTATTGCAATTTCAAAAGCTCTACACAAACCATCACTGTCAAGGTTTGCATTATAAAAATCGCCTCCGTCCATAGTTGAAACTGATGCTAAAATTTCACCAAAAATATTTGCATTTCGTTCTTTTGCATTATCAGTACGTTCAAGCATAAATGCACACGCCCCTTCACCAAAAACAGTTTTATAGGCTGAATAATACTTCATTTTAAAATCGTTTTCAGTTACATCTGAACGTAAATATCCAAAATCTGAATAAGATTTCATCTGTTGAGCATAAAGTTCATCGGCTGCAAAAGCTACCAAGTATTTTGCCTCATTTCCACGCAAAAGCATTTGAGCGTATTCTAAAGTCTGAATACCCGAATTTAAACCCGATGTAAATGTAATATTGGCACCTTTTATTTCCAACGCCTTAGACACCCAACCAGCCGTTGAATTTGCTGTAACATTCGAGAAACAACCTATGTCGCCACGATGAAGACTATCATTAAAAACTCCCAACATATGAGCTTCCTCACTTGAGCCTCTCGAAACTGAACCAATCAAGCCTACATCTTCACATATATCTCGACGCATACGAATGCTTGCGTTATCTAATGCCTGCGATGCTGCAACAGTTGCAAAAACACTTATGTTATTCATTCCAGAAAAATCTATACGTCTATTCAATGTACGCAACGAAGGGAGTTTTACGCAACCAGCTTTATTGGAACATTCAAAACGAGTAACAGAATCAACACCTACTTTGCCAGAATGAAGTGCATCAACGGTTTGCTCTGTTCCAATCCCTAGGGAACTAATCATACCAATACCAGTGATTGCAATAGAGGAGGTATCGCACGCTTTAGTTTCAAACTTTTCAAATCGTTCTTTAGCAACAACAATAGCAGCATTGTTTCCAGCAAAAGCATAATTTGCCGACAAAAAACAATCGTATTCTTTTTCTATTCCAGAAAAGGCGACAGGAGCAACTTCGCACCCTTCTCTGACTCCTTGAAAATGTAGTGTTGGCGGAATAAAATTATCATTCATAGACAACAGTTGACAAGTTGCTTCTATGATACCAGTTGCCCCCATACAATGCCCTGTATATGATTTTGTAGAAGTAAAAGGAATATCTTTGCCTTGTGAAAACTTTGCAATAGCTTTAGCTTCAGCTTTATCGTTTGCAGATGTTCCTGAAGCATGAGCGTTAATACATGCGATATCATCTAACGATACTCCAGAATGTAGTAAGGCATTACGCATTGTTCTGTAAGCTCCATCTCCGCGTGGGTCAGGTTGAGTAGGATGATGTGCGTCGCCAGTAGTTGCATGACCTATAACTTTCCCTAAGATATTTGCATTTCGAGCCTTTGCTTGTGCAAAATCTTCAACTACCCAAAAGGTTGCCCCCTCACCAATATTCATACCGATAGGAGTAGAAAAAGGAGCTGTTTTTTGACTAGAAACAACTTTTAATGCACTAAAGCCTGCATAATTTGCAATCGACATAGCGTCTGCTCCACCAACAAGCACTGTCTTATACTTGCCTTGATTTATTAACATCTGAGCAATTGCAATTGCAGCCGTAGAACCAGAACACGCCGTATTTATAACAAAACATCCACCTCCTATATTTAAAGTAGATGCCAAAGTACGAGCGATAGCATAAAACTCGCCTTGCAATGAAATTTCGCGAGAAAATTCTACATCAGAAAACATCGATTTATATTCAGCTTCTTGCGAATTCATACCAGCATTACAAGTTGCAACAACCATAGCAACATCATTACCACTTACATCTGCACCAGAATTTCTTATGGCATCACGAGCAGAACAAATAGCCAAACGCAAATATGGATCAGTAAATGCTTTTAGTTCATCTGCCGTCATTCTTGCAGAAAAGTCAACATTCTTTACTTCAGCATTTATATCAGAAGCAAAGCAAGATACATCTATTTTTGTAGCTTCTGCAATACCATCTCTAAGTGCTCTCAACGACGACAACACTTCTGCACAATCATTCCCGATTGGCGATAAAATACCAATACCAGTTACTACGGCTACATTATTTTCTGATTTGTTCATTATGAGAAATCTTAATTGTTTCTAAATCTAAAGTATAATTTTTGCGTTTTATAAAAATTCGCTTTGGAATTGTTTTTGAAAATTCATCTGAATATGAAAAATCAAATTCAACACACTCATCTAGTAATTCTATCTTTATTATGCGATTATTATTATCAATAAAAGAATGAATAATGTTAGGCTCAAAAAATTTTTCAAATCCCATACATGCCATTACATCACGCAAGAAAAAATTTTGAGCATCGTAAGAACTCATAAATGCCCCATTTTCTAGCTTTATGACATCTCCTGAATATGACACTTCTAACTTTGCCATATTACCAAATTCATTAGCAAGTATTATGCGAAGTCTTTCCGAAGCCTTTGTAAAAACATTTATTGGAAATTGAGTTTCGTTTACAGTCAAAATTCCACGTTGAATAACTGAGGCATATCGCAAAGAGAATTCCGCAGAAAACAAAGTAGAGCACATAAAAATAAGAAGAAATGTAAATTTTTTCATTTAAAAATTCCACTCCTTCAAATTATCAGTTTCAAAAATCACATCATTGAGTTCTGCTCTAGAAATTTTTGTAATCTTTAAAACTGTAATATCGTTATCAGCATCTGTTATTCTTATGAAAGAAATTTCTCGCACTCCATTATTTAAATTAGTTTCTATTTCAATCTTTGCAACAGCTTTACGTACCATTTGATTTTTAGGTACTAATATAACTTTATGTAAATGTTCAGAAATTTCATAATTAGAACTAGAAACATCGCCAGAAAACAGATTGCGAATTTCATCAAATATCTTTCTAGCAACAAAGCTTGATGGATTTCCCAATTTCATCCAATTCCCTGCCCGTTTTTCAAATCTTGTAAGCCCATTACCATTGAAGATAGAGATTGACTCAAACGGTGTTAGTGTTTGCATTCGCATTTTACCTTTATTAGAAATTGCAATTTGTAACTTACTTTTTACTACCTCATTGAAGAATGAAATTGTTTTTTCTTGATCTACCAATATTGCAACACATTGTGTTTTTTTAGCAACATCAGAAAGGTCTGCAACTATTGACGCTTGCAACTGTAAGGATACTAAAAAAAGAAATACTATTATTAGTTTTTTCATAATATTTTTATCAAACACATTGCACGTAGCCCCGTACTTGAAATAGTATATGTTAATGCATAGTTAGATTTTTTGCCATTAGAAACAAACATATCTATCGCCTCTTTGAACGACGCAGCCGATACTGAATAATTACGACCATACTTTGATGGAATTTTACATACACTTTTAAAACCTATATCTGCCAACACGCTATAAACAAAATTCTCTTGCCAAGAATTTGGACATACACATGCAAAAACATCAATCTTAGAAATATCTAAACACTCATCGCTTTCCGATGCCTTTTTGATAAACTCTTTAACTGCATATAACTCATCAGAAGATGTATATCTACGTCTAGATATTTTTAAGTCTAATATCTCTGCAACTGGAGCTTTATCAACAGTATTATCAGCACCTATAATATATCCACACGAAAAATCTACAATGTCGGGTAATTGTGTATTTGTAAACTTTGCATTATGTTTTAGAAATTTTTTTGCATATTCAGAATATTCATCACACGCACCAACAAAGGCTATATCTATTGAATTTGAATTTATTTCTCTCCACGCCTGTTTAAGAGCGGCTTCAAATGAAACCTCCTTTGCGGTTACCGCACTATTCAAGCCTTTAAAACCACACATCAGAGAAATTGCTGAAGACGTTGCGTTATGAACCGAATTTGTAAATGCACTTGGCAAAGGCTCCGCCTCATGCTTCAATATCGTAGCTTCTATAAATCTGCGAGATTCATCTACCATACCCATTCCTGTTCCAATACAAACACCAATGCGTTCCGATGGAACATTTATATTCATCTCTTTCAGTGAACGTTTGACACAATCTAATGCCATTTGTTGCATTTTTGCCCAACGACGTTTTTTCAAAGGAGAAATATCAGTCAATAACGATGTTAATTCAACTATTCCATTACTATCTACATAAGGAGCAATACAACCACAAGAATAAATGAAAAGTTTGCGTTTGCTCATTTCTAATGATATTTGTTTCTCCTTTGAAAATACCGTTGCTGAATTATTCCCACCAAAACCTAATGAAACACTCAAAACATTTTTGATATCTATTTTTTTAGACTTGCAAACTGGCGCTACACTAATTTCATCGCCACCATTTTCAAACCCAAGATTTGCAATGCACTCGCCACGTCTTATTGATTCGATAGCTAATATTCCATTCAAAACTCCACTTGCACCCAACGTATGACCAAATGCGCGCTTTGCTGATGCATACAAGGGCAATGTCTCAAAAACATTTTGCATAGCGATGAATTCAGAAGAATCATTGCCCTTTGTTCCTGTCCCGTGAGCACAATAAAAAGAAATATCTTTGGGGCTCAGATTAGACAATGCTATTGAATTTTTCATCACACGAGCAGCTCCCTCACCTTGAGGATGTGGAGCGGTTGAATGATACGCATCAGCACTACAAGCCCACCCAGAAATATACGCAAGCGGTAATTTATCGGAAATTTTTTGAGCTACACTTTCTGATGCCAAAATTAGAACAGCACCCGCTTCGCCTAAATTTATACCATCTCTATTAGTATCAAATGGTTTTGCTCTACCTTGAGATAATAACAATAGAGAACCAAAACCATTTACGGTCATACGCGAAATTGCATCGGCTCCACATACTATTGCGACATCACAATCGCCTTGAACTATTGCATTACAAGCATCAGATATTGCGAGCGAAGAACTAGAACATGCCGTAGAATATGTTGCACATTCACC
>JAGAOA010000209.1 GCA_017623955.1 Opitutales bacterium | reverse complement strand
GCAAGGTGTTGTGGTTAAGGTAGATAAAAATTCCCAACAACTTAAAGATGCTATTGAAAATGGTGCAGGAATTATTATAACTACTTTGCAGAAGTTCCCTGTGATTTATAAGGAAGTACAAAGTGGTAGTAAACGCTTTGCTGTTATTATTGACGAAGCACATTCTTCTCAAACTGGTGATGCTGCTAAAAAATTAAAACGAGCTTTGGCAGATACGGAAAAATTATTGGAAGAATACGCAGAGTTTGATGGTGAAGATGAAGCACAGAGAGAAGAAAAGCAGGATAAATTGATTGATGAACTTGTTTCTCAAGGTATGCACGAGAATTTATCTTTCTTTGCCTTTACAGCAACGCCTAAAGATAAGACATTGCATATGTTTGGGTGGAAGGATGTTGAAGGAAAACATCATCCGTTCCATATTTATTCTATGCGCCAAGCGATAGATGAAGGTTTTATTTTAGATGTTTTGCAAAACTACACAACTTACAAGATGTATTTTAAAATCATCAAAACTATTCCTGATGACCCTACACTTGATACTGCTGCTGGTGTAAAAGCAATTCGTAAATATGAAACTTTGCATCCGCATAATATTTCTCAAAAAGCTTCCATTGTTTTAGAACATTTTAGAAATGTTACTAGACATAAAATTGGCGGTAAGGCTAAAGCAATGCTTGTTACTCCTTCCCGTTTACACGCTGTCCGTTACTTCCAAGAGTTTAAGCGTCAAATTGAATTGAAAGGTTATAACGATTTAGATGTATTGGTTGCTTTTTCTGGAGAAGTTGTCGATGATGGTACTACCTACACCGAAGAAAAGCTTAACATTACCAAAGATGGAGAACACGTTAAAGAAAATTCTTTGCCGGAAGTTTTCCATAGTGATGATTTTGGAATGCTTATTGTTGCAGAAAAATATCAAACTGGTTTTGATGAACCTTTGTTGCATACGATGTTTGTTGATAAAAAACTTAGTGGAGTTAAGGCAGTACAAACTCTTTCCCGTTTGAATAGAACAATGCGTGGGAAGCAAGATACTTTCGTTTTGGATTTTGTTAATACGGAAGAAGAAATTAAAGAAGCTTTCGAACCTTATTATGAAGAAACTGTTTTAGAAAAAGAAACAGACCCCAATGTAATATATGATTTGAAAAATACTTTAGATGATTTCCAAGTTTATTTGGATTTGGAAGTTGAAAAGTTTGCTAAGATTTTCTTTTCTAACGATGCACAAAGTAATGGTGATTTAGGAAAGCTTCATGGAATTTTGCGACCTGCTATCGACAGGTACAATGCTTTGATTGATGAAAAGAAAGATTTGTTTAAATCTACTTTGGCAAGATTCAACAGAATTTATTCTTTCATCACTCAAGTATGCAGATTGTTTGATAAAGAAATTCATAAATTTAGTGTGTTTGCAAAATTTTTATATAAAGAGTTGCAAAGTCCTGAAACTGTAGTGGTAGATGTTGATGATAAGGTTAGACTTGAATACTATCGTTTAGAAAAAGAGTTTGAGGGTAGCATCAAGTTAGAAGGTACGGAAGAAGGTTTCCAACCTATTACCGGTGAAGCTGGTAGGGCTGAAAGAACAAAAGATCCTTTAACAATTATCATTGATAAAATCAATAAGAAGTTTGGAACAAACTTTACTGAAATGGATAAAGTGTTGTTGCAAATCGAAAACGATTATGCTTCGGAAGAAAAGTGGCGCAGTTATGCACAAAGCAATGATTTGAAAACATTTATGCTTCTCTTCACTAAGGATTTTTTGGATATGGCGGCGAAGCGTTATGACCAAAATAATAACTTTTTCATGAAGATGTTTAGTGAGCCTGAAATGATGGAAGAAATTAAAAACACTATTGGTGCAGCTTTGTATGCTCGGTTGAAGCCCAAGAAG
>JAGAOA010000208.1 GCA_017623955.1 Opitutales bacterium | reverse complement strand
GCTGCTATGACTACGCCCTTTTTCGAAGCAAGCATACGAACGCCACTAATATAAAATTCTCTAGCCATAGAGATTATTGCACAAATTAACGCAATGGCAGTCCAGTTTTGATATAGGTTTAAAGCAAATAGTGTCATAAACATAGTAACGACCATAATTTTATCGCTAAGTGCATCCATAAACTTACCAAAATTTGTAACTATGTTACATTTTCTAGCGATATATCCATCAAACCAATCTGTAATTCCTGCTACAAAATACACTATTAATGCACTTGTTGCGAAATATTGAATATCGATAAATAATAGTACAGTTGTTGCAAAAGTTAGCACAACTCTCATTAATGTTAAAATATTTGGTAAATTCATAGTCGAAAAGTCTTGCGGATTTTTAAGTTTTTACAAGTATTTAAATTGCATGAATAAAAAATCGGCAATTTATCCTGGAACTTTTGACCCAGTTACTAATGGACATTTAGATGTTTTGCGCAGAGCGAGCGTCCTCTTTGATGAGGTCGTTGTTGCGGTTGCTCAGAATGCTGGAAAAACTCCAATGTTTAATCCTGAAACTCGCGTACGTTTAATTCAGGAAAACATTGCAGATTTACCAAATGTTCGCGTATGTTATATCGACGGACTGACCGTAGATTTTGCAAAGAATTTAGGAGCAGTTGCGATAATTAGGGGGCTTCGTGCTGTTTCTGACTTTGAATTTGAATTTCAGATGGCTCAGATGAATCGCTTTTTAGACAGTGAAATTGAAACCATCTTTTTGATGCCGTCACACAAATATTTCTATACTAGTTCTACAATCATTAAACAAGTGTGTATGTATTCTCCAGAACGTGTGAAAGAATTTGTGCCTACAAATGTATTAGAGCTTATGCTCAAGAATAGAGAATAAATTTTTTCTGAGTGCGGGTTCATTGAATGTCGAAGTGTTTAATATTAGTAGATAATAATGCGTCTATTCCGTTTGTTTCAGAGCATGGATTAGCGTTGTTGATTGAGCATAACGACAATTCTTTTCTATTCGATACCGGAGCAGGTGAGGCTTTGGTTAAAAATTCAGAATTATTGGGAGTTGATGTTTCTTGTATCGATAAGATTGTTTTATCGCATGGACACAACGATCACACTGGAGGCGTTGCAAGCTTAGGCGCTTGTAAAATATACGCGCGTTCTGGAATTGATATTCAGCGTTTCAGCATTCATAAGGATATTCCAGTTCGCAATATTTCTATGCCAGCTAACTCAGTAGAAAAATTACATAAATCTGATTGGATTCATTCGGATACTTTTGAAGAAATTTTTGACGGAGTTTTTTCTAGTGGAAGAATATTACGTGAATCTGATGAAGATACAGGTGGTCCATTTTTTATTGATGACGTAGGAACTATTCCAGACTTAATAGAAGATGAACAAGCTTTGTTATTATCATCAGGAATGCTTGTTCAAGGATGTTGTCATTCTGGAATTATAAATACAATGGAACACTTTAAAAGATGTTGCCCAGATATAGAAATTACAAGTATTATTGGTGGATTACATTTGCTTAACGCATCGGAAAAACGTCTTTTACAAACTGCAAATTATTTAAACAAAAGTAACGTTAAAGATTTATATTTGTTACATTGTACGGGAAATAATGCCATTGCTTTCCTGAAACAACAATGTAAAGAAATTAGAATTCATATTTCTAGTGTTGGTGAATTTATATCTTGCTATGACAATAAAAAATAGTCATCATTCTTTGATATGAAGGCTAGACGTAAATTTAGGATATTGTTCGTATGTCACGGAAATATATGTCGCAGTCCGATGGCAGAGTTTGTAATGAAAGATTTGGTCATGAAGGAAGACATAGCAGATTGCTTTGAGATCGAATCGGCAGCTGTAAGTAGTGAAGAGTTGGGGAATAGTGTATATCCTCCTGTAAAAAGATTGTTGGCTGAAAATGGAATTTCTTGTGAGGGCAAAGTTGCTCGAAAAATGAAAGCTTCAGATTACGACAATTTTGATTTTCTCATTGGAATGGACTCTGATAACATTCGCAGAATGTTGAGTATTTGTGGTGGTGATTTTGCTCATAAAATTCGATTATTGAAGTCATTTGTAGGAAATTCTCGGGGTGAAGTGGCTGACCCATGGTATACGGGAGATTTTACTCAAACATGGTTAGATGTAACCGAAGGTTGCAAGGGATTGCTAGAATTTTGTCAAGAGCAATAAATAATAGAATGCAAGTTTATGAAAAAATTATTATGCACTGTTTTTATGCTTGTGTTGTGTTATACTCAAAATATCTGTTGTCGCGCTACGATAAGAGAAGTCTTTTAATTACTACTTATCCCTGCGAGATTGTTGAAAAAGGCGAAAATGTAATAGAGATTTTAGAGCTATAAAAAATGCCGATTTAACAAATGTAAAATCCGTTATAGAGCCAATAGTAATGTAAAAGTAAAAATAAAATTTTGAAATAAGATACTTCTTATTGACAAAAAAAAACTAGCCGTCGGCTAGTTTTTTTGTGTTAATTTACGTAAGTTTTATTTCTTAAAAAGTTTGTATCCCTTTGCTGGAATAGCTTGTCCATTGTAGTCAAAAGGTGTGTCGTTGTAGTTTACTACAACCTCTTCGCCAAACTCGTAACGCGTTAGGTATACATTTTTTGCAATTTCACTGTGATGAGTCATCAACTGAAGTTGTAGATGACGCAGATTTTGATATTCATTATACGCACGTTTCATTGGTTCTAGGTTTTTATAGCTCAAATAGTAGAATGTTGGACGTCCATTGTATTCTACAACTTTTAACCAACGATTTTCTGGATTATCGAGATAGTCGTAAGCTTGACGCTGATTAGAACCAACATATTCCTTCTTGTACGGAGCATCGATTGTTGTATAATACGGATTGTGAATTATTATTCCATGATAAACTAGTTGCCAAAAAGGAACATATTTTGTTGCTAAGCGTTCTGGCTTGCCTTGCCATGGAGGATAGGACCACAAGTACAAACCAAAGTCGAGATGTTTTGCGACATGGTCCATTCCGCCTTCCGAAGCAAACCCACCAAAAACTTTTCTAGCATAAGCATTTACCTTGTTCATGTATTTTGCCATTTGCTTTTTGTTGAGCTTGTGTTTCGGATCGTGACATTCATACGGTGGTATCGCAGAGGTTACGTCAACATGCATTATACCATTCAAGCCCAAATCTTTCATCTGTAAGAAATCGTCTTTTACCCAAAGTTCGTATAGGCGTTTCCAACATGGGCGATATGCTATGCCAGATGGTTGAAAGTAATCGCGGAATAGAGAACCGTCATAGTGCTTTGCAACTTCGTTCGCATCCCACCGATTTGAAACGTAAAACATAGCCATCTGATTTATATGACAGTTTATCTGAAAGCCCATGTCTTTGCCTTGCTTGTTAACTTCACGAAATTTTTTCTCACCACCAATTTGTGGCTCAACAGGAAAATACTGAGGATAACGACCATCTTGACCACGTGTTGACCATCCAACAGAACAAACTTCAACATCGTTCATTCCCTTAGCTTTTATACGACGCATAATGTCTGCCATTGCATCGAATGTAAAACGAACTCCGAGTTTAGGTTCGTTTTCGGGAGTTTGCAAATGATGATTAGGATTTTTTGGATCTACATTTTTTCCACAATGGCGTATTCTTACATAGATGGATTTTGATGTGTATTCTAAAGATGGATTATCCTTAATTCTTTCTCTAAGAAGCTTTACTTCGCCTCTGCCTAGTTGGTAATCGCGGTAGACCTTCGCCATTTCGCTGTATCCAGCATCGTCAGGAAGTGGATAAAAGTCGACAATGATGTCTTCATATGGACTAAAATGAGTTTGGTCAAATCTGTAACGGAAGAATGTTGAGTAAACTCCATTCTTAGCTTGTACCACTTGTATTTGTTCAAAACGCAAACCTTTTGCAACTGCTAGAAATGTTCCGTTAGAGCTTTTCATCCCAAAAATTGGCATGTGACAATGATGAGGAGAGTATTCGCCATTGTCTTGAGTAAATTCGCCATAAGAGCTGTCGCCCATGACAAAAAATCCTTTATCTCCTTTTTGAGCAAATGCAACATCGGCTACAATGTCTATCAAACGATAGTTAGGTTTTATTTCTTTTACAGGAATTCTCACACGCATAGCTCCGTCGGGTTGAGGAGTAAGACGTACAACCTTTTCAATTTGTTCTCTTGTCTTTTTGACAGTACAACGTATTGTTGCATTTTCAAGTGCAAACGATGTAGATAATAGTACAGTAACTAATAAAGTTGTTATTATTTTCTTCATGAAATTATTTTGTGACTTGTTTTTTTGATAAAACTCATTGCATTCATTAAAGTTAAATAATTCGCAAGTTGTCAAGATGTAAATAGATATTAGATTGTTAAAGAGGTGGTATATGGTAGAATGAAGATTAAAAATTTAAGTTGATAAAATAATTTTATTTTTTTGTAAAAAAAGCTTGCATTGTTGAAAAAAATAGGCACTATGTAACTTATTATTTTTTGAGGGCGATTAACTCAGTTGGTTAGAGTGTCTGTCTTACACACAGGATGTCGCAGGTTCGAGTCCTGCATCGCCCACCATTTAGAAAAAACGAACAGTCATAAGAAGCTGTTCGTTTTTTTTGTTCATAAATCACCTAGCAGGACGAGAACGCAGTTCGACGACAAAAGTTGCGTAAGCAAGCTTTTGGCGAGGACAACGAGCAATGCGAAGTTGCCCGAAGTAAAACGAGGGTTGCAACGACGCGGATTTTTGCGAAGCAAAAACCAAGTCGGGCAATCCAATCCTGCATCGCCCACCATTTAGAAAAAACGCGAACTATGTTAAACAGTTCGCATTTTTTTGTGCCAAGTTATTTTTGTAAAACTACTTCTAAAAAATCAGTTGTTTAACATAGTTCGTTATAAGACAAGAATAAGAAACTTTTTTGCACCAAAAAATCGAGTAAAAACCTATTTTATTTGCATATAGTGTTAAACACACAAAATGATAATTATTCATATTTTTTATCTTCGTGTATATTCTAATCCAAAATATCTCCATTCAAAAGAAAATCTTTCAAACCGATTGTTATAATTCCGTTGTCGTCTATACGGGTTTTTATATTGTCTTTTACGATTACTATCTTTCTGAAAGCATCGTTGATTTTGAGTAGAGAACGTTCTTCTTGCTCTTCCTTTTCTTGAGTCGGGATTGATGATGCAACTTGGATGTAATAACGTTGATTAAAATTATTCACTACAAAATCGACCTCTGTCTGCTTCTTTACATAAGAAGTAGATTTCTTCTCTAAGAATTCCACTATGCCAACATCAAT
>JAGAOA010000207.1 GCA_017623955.1 Opitutales bacterium | reverse complement strand
CCCTCTTTTCGGAGATACCGCAATTCAAGCTAGCGATTTCGCAAAAATCGCATTGGTCTTATTGATGGCTTCGTTCTTACACGAAAATCAACGACAAATACAAACTTTCGTGACTGGAATTTTAAAACCAATAGCAATAATTTGCGTTTTTTGCGTATTAATCATAGCAGAACCTGACTTTGGAACAACTGCCCTATGCGGAATGGTAGGCGTTGCTATGATGTTTGTAGCAGGAAGTAACTGGAAAATTTTACTGTCATTGGGATTTGTATTTAGTGCAATAGGAGCGTTCTTAATTTCACTAAGTCCAGTCAGAATGAAACGCATTATGGCTTTTATGGACTTGGACAACACAAGATTAGAAGGTTCTTATCAATTATATCAAGCTATTCTCGGCTTTGGTTCCGGAGAAATACTTGGGAAAGGTATAGGGAAAGGTCGTCAACAGTGGTCGTTTCTTCCTGAAGCCCATACAGACTTTGTATTTGCCATAGTTGGAGAAGAAATGGGACTAATTGGTACAATTACGGTTGTAGTACTTTTCGCAATTATATTTTTTGCTAGTATGTGGTTGATGTCTAAAGCAAAAAATAGATTTGAACTATATATGTTAGTTGGCTCAATTTTTATGATAATATTTCAAGTTATCTTTAATCTTTGTGTTGTTACTGGACTTATGCCAACAAAGGGGATTTCCCTGCCCTTCATAAGTTATGGCGGTTCAAATTTACTTGTGATGTTTGTGTTTATCGGAATTATTTTTAATTGTTGCAGAACGTGGCGAAAACCAACAAAAATAAGAGCAGTAGAATATGAGTAAATTTATTATAGCATGTGGCGGAACTGGTGGACATCTCGTGCCTGGAATTGCAATAGGACAAGCTCTAATAGAAGCAGGACATAATGTCAGCTTTGCAATAAGCAAAAAGCAAGTAGATTCACGTCTAGTTGAAAAATATACCGACTTACATTTCATAAAAATGTCAGGCGTTGCATTTTCAAAAAATCCTATCAAATTTCTAAAGTTTCTGAAAGAATTTTTGAAAGCATTTATAGCAGCAAGAAACTTAATAAAAAACGAAGGATATGACGTTGTTATCAGCTTTGGAGGATTCAATTCTTTGGGACTTTCGCTCGCAGCAGCAATGCTAGGAAAGCCTGTTGTTCTACATGAAGCTAATAGAAAAACAGGTAAGGCTACCAGACTTTTAGGGCACTTTGCCCAACGCGTATATGTTCCATTCGGAGTAGAAATTCCTCGTAGAAAAATAAATCAAGTAAAGTTTGCTGGGTATCCATTGCGTCGTGAAATAAAATCCATAAATTCTGAACAAGCAAAAAAATTTTTCGGCTTTGAAGAAAATGCAAATATTTTGTTGATACTAGGCGGAAGTCAAGGAGCGGCGGTTTTAAACGATTGGGCTAATGAAAATTTTGAAAAATTAGCGTATGAAAATATAGATGTTTTATGCGTGTCTGGACAAAACAAAGATACGTATAAACCACGTTTAGCTCTATCAAAAGATGGACAAACTCGCCATTTCAAAATCTTAGATTTTTGCGATAATATGGCATCGGCGTTATCTGCTTCGTGTATAGTAACTGCAAGAGCTGGAGCTGGTACAATAGCAGAATTGGCTCGTTGCAAGGTTCCATCTATCATGGTTCCATATCCATACGCTGCAGACAATCATCAATTAGAAAATGCGAAATGTTTTGAAAAACAAGGTGCGTGTGCCGTTGTTGAACAAAAAAATATAGATACCCTTCTCAATGAAGTTGTAGCTTTGTTTCACAACACAAAATTACAAAAAGCTATGAAAAAAAATCTAGAGCGCGTTGATGAACAAAACGACT
This sequence comes from Opitutales bacterium, assembly GCA_017623955.1. The sequence goes on along the minus strand of JAGAOA010000207.1, from coordinate 1,686 downwards.
GCTCTAAAATTGTGGAAGATTTAACTAAAATTGCACACGGAGAATAATGTAATATGGCAAATTTCTATATGGGTGGCATTTGCGGAATGGGAATGGCTCCGTTGGCAGCTTTTTTAAGTCAGGACAAAAATAATGTAAGTGGCTTTGATGACTGTGCAAATATAGAAATTCAACATTACCTCAATTCGTACAAGATAAATTCTCAATTAAAAGTAAACTCATTAGAAGAATTTGATACTGTCGTAATTTCTACTGCCCTAAAAAGAAGAATTGATGAATTCAAAAAATTAGGAGCTAAAAAAATCTTATTAAGAGGTCAATGTTGGGCAGAAATTTGTGCAAAAAGACGGCTTATGGCAATAATGGGTAGCCATGGGAAAAGTTCTGTATCGGCTTTGGTAGCTCATTCTATTAATAAATATAATCTAGACTGCGGATGGCTCGTAGGTGCTATACCTGTCGGTTTCGAAATGCACAAATATTGTGCTGAAAACAAAATGGTAGTTTCTGAAATAGATGAAAGCGATGCTACAATAGAAAATTTCTCTCCAGAAATAACAGTAGCTTTAAATGCCGATTTAGATCATACCGACACTTATGCCAACTGGGACGACCTAGAAAATATGTTTATAAGGCTTTTCGAAAGAACTCAAAAGTTTGTAATATACCCAGAAAACGATAAGATAATCAAAAAAGTAGCATCTAAGTTTCCTGTAAAATCTATTCCTGTAAAAATTTCAAACGACTTTAATACAACCAATAAAATTATGGCTCGCACACTCGTTGAAAAAATGTTTTCTATCGAGCTACCAACCGATGCGTTTGACGATTTTAAAGGAATACGTCGTCGTCAGGAATATATATTCGACAACAATAAATTTTCTATCATCGCCGATTACGCACATCATCCAACAGAAGTAAAAACATTCATAAATGCTTTTAAACTACAACATAGCAACAAAAATAAAATTGTCGTATTTCAACCACATAGGTACACTAGAACTAAACAGTTTGCAGATGAATTTGCTCAAATACTAGATGAGTGTGCCAAAGATGGAACAAAAGTATTGTTAACACCTGTATATCCTGCAAGCGAAGTATTCGATGCAGATGGCTCATCAGAAAAAATTGCAAAAAAATCAAAAAATGGCTCTATTGTTCTTGCGAATTGCAAAGAAATAATCAGAATGATAAATACCTTGAAGTTAAATGCCAACAACACTGTTGTTGCAATAATTGGTGCTGGCGATTTATACTTCGATATTAAAAAATTTTTAGAAAAAGAAAATGGCTAAAATTAAATTCTTATGCGGAGGAATATCTCCAGAAAGTGAAGTTTCTAAAGTAAGTGGTAAATTCGTATTTGAAGCACTTAAAAAATTCTTCGATACAGAACTTATCACTCTAGAAAAAAATGAGCTTCCAGATAACATCGATAGTAAATCGTGCGTGGTATTCCCCGCAATGCACGGCGACTATGGTGAAGACGGCACACTGCAAATGCAACTTGATAAAAGAGGAATCTCGTATGCAGGTTGTGGCAGTTTATCAAGCAGAACTTGCATGGTAAAACCTGCATCAAAATCACTGATGAAATTTGCAGGGCTACCTGTGGCTGATGCCATAGAATTTCAGGCTTCAGAAAAAGTAAATGCAGAAGCAATTGCAAAAATATTCCCCAATGGT
>JAGAOA010000017.1 GCA_017623955.1 Opitutales bacterium | reverse complement strand
GTGATCTACAATTTCGATTATCTCAGCTTCATTTGCACCAAGACCAGCTTGAGAAAGCTCATTATGATCAACCATAATGAGTTTAGGCTTTGAAACATCTAGAAGATCTACACTTGAAAAGACACCCTGCAAAATACCTTCAGACGAGCATACAAATATTATTTTATTAAGCTCTTTTGTACGTGTTGATATTTTTGAAAGAAGTTTGTCGGGCGAAATCGACGCTACATCTTTACGCATAAGCTTCTGAGCACTTGTTGCCATTCGCACCAACAAAGACGTTGTAGCCGAATCGTAATTACAAGAAATAATACTTACTTGTTTGGCTTTAGCCATTTCAAAAACAGATTCATCAATATCATATCCGCCAGTAATTATCAAACCGCGAACTCCCATTTGAATGGCTTTTATTTGAATATCAAAACGATCTCCAACAACAATCAAGTTTTGCTCAGGACGCGAATCTTCAGTTTCTATAAACTTGCCAAAAGTAGATACTTCCATAGCACCAATGCGTCCATACATATCTTCAATTTCATCTTGACGAAAAACCAAATTTGCCTTCGCATTGAGTGTTTTTATTATATCATTCAACGATGCCTTTAGATGTCTAAAACTCTTTACATTATCAGTAGTTCTAGGCATAAAAAACTCGCCCATATCGAAAACCGACACCTCTCCACACAACTTACCCTGACTATCTACAAGAGGAATAGCACGCAAATCGTGCTTATCGATAGCATCCATAACTTCAAAGCACGATGCATTTATTGGCAAACTCGTAAAACGCGTTTTCATTATATCCTTAGCACGCATACGCATATCGCCAACGAACATTGGCAACGGAGTATTGAAACGAGCCAGCACTTTATCAATTCGCAAATTCGAGTTACCACATCGTGCGGCAATACAATTATCTACGCCTATTGCCTTTTTAAAGTTTGCATAAGAAACTGCCGAACATATTGAATCTACGTCAGGATTTTTATGACCTATAATGTAAGTTTGTTCCATTGTGTATTATCAAATTCAAAATATAAAAAATTTCAACAAAATTCAACAAAAACCAAAAAGATTACATTACTTTGTAATATAGATGTTAGCTTTTTGTAATACTTTTGTAGATACAGCTAATTTATTATCAACAAAAATTTGAAGACCTTTTTTGCCATATTTAGAACCTGTTTTATCAAATATAATATCAACTTTTTTATCGGCAATTTTTATATTTTTTAGGGAAAACCATTGCCAATGTTCTGGAACTAATGGCTTGAACTCGAAACCATTCATTGTCGGACGCACTCCAATCAATCCAGAAATTATATGATTGCAAAATTGCGAGTGGTTGTAATCTTTGCCACGTTCTTTTATGTAATTTTTACTTTTGAAATCTATCATACGTTTGCGAGCAACCCAAACTCCTGAATATGGATCTTGATTTTCATCAATCCACATAACTTTTTTGCCATTTTCTAAAGTATGAACGTGCGAGCGTGCGTATGTTTTAAGAACATCGTAATAGACATCTTTATTTGCCCAACTGCATTCGGGATAATGATTTATAAAATTTGCCAATGCTTCTAACGTAATAGAGGTAGCAAATGGCCACACAGGACCGTCCCAACGACAATTTCCCCTACTAAGTCTGGCGTACAATATCTGAAAATTTGGGTGGCGTTGCTCTGCAGTAGTTAAGCCCCACTTTGCAGAAAACCCTTTAGTATCGGTAAGTTGTTTCCATGCATCGGAATATTCTGTTGGTGGAATATTGAAAAGCCACGGCGTATAACCATGCAACTCACGAACATCTGAAAACTTCTGCAATTCAAATGGAATTACTTTGTAGAAACGCACAGAATTATCCCAAAGTTTTGTGTTGATTGCTTCTTTTATTTGCAATGCTCTATTTTCAAAGAATTTAGCATCATTGTCATTTCTCAAGAGTTTTGCAATTTCTGCCAAAGCTACACAATTACCGTACATATACGAATTTATGGTAGCTCTGTATCCCTTAGCCTTCCATACGTCTTTTGCGTATCTGCCCGATATTGAAAGCTCCATACCATCGAGATTATCGAACTGCCAAAATAGATTTTTATCGGCATGAAATCTATCTTTCTCCCATGCAAAGAAATCATCTTTTAATGCTGGATAAATTTCTTTAAGCAATTCGATATTACGTGAAACTTTGTAGTATTCTAAATTTGCATGAGCATTCCACGAACTATATCGACGTGCATCAACAGGATTTGCAACCCAATGACGTGCATAATCGGCAAGAAACGCTTTATCGGCTAACCACCTGCCCTCTAAAAAGTGATGCCATGCTGGACATACTATTGCGTTGTGCTTGCCAGCCCATGGTACTTTTGGCAAAAACTCTGTAATTACAAAACCATCTGCTGTACTTTTTATGTGCTTGCGAAATGTCCACCAACGATAGTAGTAAGTTTTTTCTATATCTTTATCTGGACATTCAAAGATTGGAATATTTTTACGCAAAAACTCTTCAGCTTTTGAATTTGGAATGTGTTGAACATATAATTCATTATCATCTTTGTTGAATTGTTCAACATACGCATTCAATGTATCAGCACTCGCCGAAACCCCAATTATAATTAACAATATTCCATAAAAGATTTTTTTCATAGGTGTAATGTAGATAATCTATACATAATCTATAATCAACAAAAAAAATATTAATTTATAAAATGGTTCGAGAAAATAAATACATAAGACGATAAATAAAAAAACAGACAACATCAAATGTTGTCTGTTCAAAATTTTATTTTTGTAATTTTACTTTACCATATTGTAGAACTTGTCAAAAACATATTCTTTCCCAGTTGCACCTGGAGCTGGCTCTGGATGATATTGAATAGAGAATACTGGCAAGCTCTTATGTTTTATACCTGCAACAGTTTCGTCATTGAGATTAACTTCAGTAATAACAACATCTGTACCCTCAACCGATTCTGCATCGACCGAATATAGATTATTCTGAGCCGTTATTTCAGTCTTACCGCTTTCCAAATTTTTCACAGGATAATTTCCACCATGATGACCTATTTTAAGCTTCAAAGTCTTGGCTCCCAATGCGATTGCTAAAACTTGATGACCTAAACCTACACCAAAAGTCGGTAATTTTTTAGCGAGAGTAGCAACTGTCTTATGAGCATAATCTAGAGCAGATGGATCGCCCGCACCGCTCGATAAAAACAAGCATTCTGCACCCGAATTCAAAATATCTTCAGCCGAAACTGATGCAGGAAATACAGTTACATCAAAACCACTATAAGCCAAACTCTTCAACTGTGATTTAGGAATACCGAAATCGATTACCGCACATTTTTTCAGTGGCATAGTTCTTGGCTTATTGTTTATATGCACTCCGCCTATTGCAAATGGAGTTACATCTACACCGCTATTTTCAAAGCTATACGATTTCTTGCAAGTAACGTCTTTTACGCTATCTACACCATCAATACCGTTCCATTCCTTAGCACGCTTTACCGCTTCTTCATCAGAAATATCTTCAGTTGAAATACAAGCTTTTACTGCGCCATTCAAACGAAGTTTTTTTGTTATAGCTCTAGTATCAATACCAATTATAGCAGGTATATTATTTTTTACCAAAAAATCATTGAGACTCATTTTGCAACGCCAATTACTAGGGACATCACATTCTTGAGCAACAACTAATCCTGATGCTTTTACAGAATCACTTTCGACATCTTCTTCGTTGATACCATAACAACCAATTTCGACGAAAGTCATAACTAGTATATTCTTATAATTCGATGGTTCGGTTAGAGCTTCTTCATAACCCATCATCGAAGTATTAAAAACTACTTCGCCTAGAGTTGTAGTTTTAGCTCCAAAAGCTTTACCTCTGTAAACGCTACCATCTTCAAATGCTAATACTGCGCTATTCATAGTACTATTTCTTTTGTTCATTTAACATTGTCATGTACTCTTGAAGCGATTTTACGCTCAAGTCTTTATTTCGCATAGCTTCAATACCCTTTATTGCTGCATAAGCGCCCATAATAGTGGTTATCATACACACCTTTTTAAGCAGTGCTTCTTGGCGTATTTGATTTTCGTCCATACGTGGATACATTCCCGATGGAGTATTTATGATTAGAGCCATTTCATCGTTCTTAATCATATCTACTACATTTGGACGTGCACCTTCATTCAGCTTATAAGTTCTCGTTACAGGAATACCATTTTCTTGCAGAAGTTTTGCAGTTCCTGCAGTCGAGAAAATCTTAAAGCCCAACTTATCAAGCGAAGTAGCAATTTCAACAGCCAAAGCCTTATCATGATCTTTTACTGACAAGAATACATTACCAGATGTTGGCAAGCCTGGCTGAGCTGCAATTTGACTCTTTGCAAAAGCAGTACCTAAATCCATATCCAAGCCCATAACTTCGCCAGTCGAACGCATTTCAGGACTGAGCATAATAGCCGCACCACTAAAGCGAACAAATGGGAACACGCTTTCTTTTACAGCTATGTATGGAATTTTCACTTCCTTGGTAAAGCATAAATCCTTGAGTTTTTCGCCTGCCATTACACGAGCAGCAAGTTTTGCCAATGGCACACCTATTGCTTTTGATGTAAATGGTATTGTACGCGAAGCACGTGGATTTACTTCTAAAATATAAACTTCTCCAGATTTAATAGCGAACTGAATGTTCATCAAACCAATAACTTTCAGTTCCTTTGCTAAGTCGTAAGTTGCTTTACGAACTTCATTGAGGATATTTTCTTGCAGTGTATGAGGTGGCAATACCATTGCAGCATCGCCAGAGTGAACACCTGCATATTCGATATGTTCTAACATACCGCCAATCACAGTAGTTTCACCATCACTGATTGCATCAACGTCAAGTTCTATTGCATCTTCAAGGAATTTATCAAGCAACACAGGTTTTCCGGGCGCTGCTTCAAAAGCCTCACGGATAACCTTTTTCATATCGTCCATACCATAAACGATAAACATACCTCTGCCTCCGAGAACGAACGAAGGACGAAGTAATATTGGAAATCCTATCTGTCCAGCTAATTTATAGGCTTCTTCTGGAGTTGTAGCTGTTGCGTTTACAGGCTGGCGCAAATTAAGTTTATCTAGTATACGTTTGAAAATTTCACGGTCTTCGGCAGCATCTATCGATTCTGGAGT
>JAGAOA010000206.1 GCA_017623955.1 Opitutales bacterium | reverse complement strand
CTAAGCCGATTTTATTTAACCACGTTCTCTTTGATGATGAGTTTTAATTTACACTATAAGGCACTTCAACGAAGTGCCTTTTTTTATTAAATAAACTCATCAAAGAAAACACTTTCGGCTGTTATTTGGTTTCGTATCGCCTCACGTACATAGTACGCTACGGCTCACAAAACACAAATTCCAGCTCGAATCTCGCTCGTTTTACTACTTCCAATCCATGTCGGTTCTATACTGATTTTATTTAACCACGTTTTTTATTTCAGTTTCTTACGTTGGTCCTAATCTGAGGGCAATATTTTTTATTATAATGATAAGAGCATTCCGTTTGGAATGCTCTTTTGTAAATTAAATATTTTTCTTTTTAGCACGTTTCTTACGGCGTTTCTTTTTCTTAGGTGGTTTTTTATGAAAAAGTTTCTTAAGTTTTTTTTTCAAACTTATGTATGCACTTTTAACTTCATTACAAAACAAATTAAAAATTTTTGAGAATGACAAAGGTTCTGGTACTGGTTCTGGCTCAGGTTCAACTTCATAATTATTCTCATCAATAACCTTTTTTACTTCAAGATATAACAACCTTGATATCCACGCGTCAGTGGCAGCATAATCAATTTGTTTCTGAGTCAATTCTTCAGCTTCCCAGTTCGACATTTGCGAAGACTTCGAAACTCTAACACCGAGAAACAATGCAGCCAAATTCTTCATACCAGTATTTATGATACCCATTCCGCTTGAATATCTCGATACATCTATAAAACTATTTGGTTGAAAAGTTCTACGTTGAGAAAGAGCTTTAATATCGCCCTGCACAGCAAGTCCTACTTTTTTAATATCTTGATTTTCTAAAATTTTATAAATATCGACAATTCGCTCTTCTAAAGGAATTAAACGAAAAATCCATGCTTTATTTTTTCCACAAAGCTGTAAAACTGATACCTTGTAATGTAAATTTTTTGAAAAACTAGGACGCGTTTCAGTATCAAATCCTAATAAGCTCTCTTGTTGAATTTCATCGAGAGCCTCATCTACTTGTTCTGGCAATTCAATAAGCGTAATCTCATGCGGACACTTCACAATCGGCAATCTCGAAACTAATTCAGAATCGACACGCCTAGGAAACATACACTTTATCGAATTTTCCATAAATATAAAATGCCATTATCTCTAACTATACTAAAAAGACAACAATTTTTTCAGTGTTAGTAAAATTTTTTAATAAAATGTTTGCTAAATGTGCGTTTTTTTGAAATGATAATAGTATCAATTTTAACAACATTATTTATAAACAAACTAATACAATGGAAGAATTAATTGGAAACGTTTTAGTAGCACAATCTGGTGGCCCTACCACTGTAATCAACGCAAGCTTGGCTGGCGTTATAACCGAAGCTCTCAATCATGAATGTATTGAAGAAATCTATGGTGGCTTGAATGGAATCGAAGGTATTTTGAATGAAAGACTTATCGACCTCGCATCAGAATCTCAACAAGTAGTTCGTGGTTTGTGTTACACACCAGCATCAGCACTTGGAACATGTCGCTACAAAATCAAGAGTGATGCCGATTACGCACGCTTCTTAGAAGTATGTAAAGCCCATAATATCAGATATTTCTTCTATATTGGCGGTAATGATTCGCAAGATACAGCAAATAAAATTGCCCAATACGCAAAGAGTATCGATTGGGAAATGCGTGTAATAGGTATTCCCAAAACAATCGATAATGACTTAGTAATGACAGACCACTGCCCTGGTTATGGTAGTGTTGTAAAGTATCTTGCAACAACAATTCGCGAGCTAGCTCTCGACCACGAAGCGATGGGCAATCACGATTTGGTATCAATAGTTGAAGTTATGGGCAGAAATGCTGGTTGGATTGCCGCAGGTACAACAATTGCAAAGCGCAGAAATATGCTTGATGATCCGCCACATATAATTCTCTTACCTGAAGTCGCATTCAATGCTGATTATTTCATTTCGCAAGTTGAAGAATGCTTGAAGAAAAACAAGTATTGCTTAGTTGTAGCAAGCGAAGGTTTGACAGATGAAACTGGCAACTATGTTGCAGCTGGTGGCTCAACCGATTCATTTGGACACTCGCAACTTGGTGGCGTTGGCGAAGCATTGCAGAACTTGGTTGCATCGCGTTTGAGTGGAGTAAAAGCTCGTTCATGCAAGATTGGTCATGCACAACGTGCTGCATCGCATTGTTGTTCATTGTCAGATTCAGATGAAGCATTCAAATGTGGTCAAGAAGCTGTTAAGGCTGCAGTTGCAGGCGAAACAGGCAAAATGGTTGCAATCGTCAGAGCCGATGCCGATAAGTACAAAGCAGAAACTACATTGGTAGATCTCGATGATGTTGCAAATGGCGTAAAACACTTCCCAGAAAATTGGATAAACGAAGATAAAATTTCAATTTCGCAACAGTTCAACAAATACATTCTCCCACTAATGCAGGGCGAAGTAAAAGTTCCATTTGAAAATGGATTACCAGCATACGTCCGCTTGGCAAAAAACGAAGTTGAAAAGAAACTTTCGTAATGTAATTTAAACAAAACCTAAAGCGATGTTGACATTGTCAACATCGCTTTTTATTTTGTATTTATTATGAAGAGTTTTTTATCAGTATTTTTAATTTGCATTGCGAGCATAATTTTTGCACAAGAAAATAAAAAAATAGATAACTATGCCATGGCGATGGGGTTGGGAAATCCAAATCTGTCGAAAACGATGTCGATAGATGTCGATTGGAATAAAACAGTAGGAAAAATAAAAGAATTGCACGGAGTAAATAATTCGCCTGTTGTGCATAATAAAGATATTCCAGAATTTAGAGAAGCTGGAATTCCATTTGTAAGAACGCATGATACTTTCGGTAGATTTGGAGGTAATGTGTATATCGATATTCCCAATATCTTCCGCAATTTTGATGCTAATCCCGATGATCCCGCAAGCTACGATTTTGCCTTTACCGATGAATATCTCAAAAGTGTTGTAAAAAGTGGAGCAAAGATTTTCTATCGTTTAGGAGTTACCATTGAAAACTTCCATAAAATAAAAGCGTATAATATTTATCCACCTAAAGATAATCTCCAGTGGGCAAAAATATGTGCAGGAATAATTCGCCACTATACCCAAGGCTGGGCAAATGGCTTCAAGTACGATATTCAGTATTGGGAAATTTGGAATGAACCGGAAAATCATATGATGTGGAAAGGTACGCGCAAAGAGTTTTTTGAGATGTACAAAGTTGCTTCAAAATATCTAAAAAAAGAATTTCCAAATATCAAAATTGGAGGTTTTGCAAGTTGTGGATTTTTTGAAATAACTCGTCCACTCAATAACTGTCCAACAAAAGGACTAAATATATTAGATTGGTTTAATGAGTTCATACAATTAGCCTCAGACAAAAATGACCCAGCCCCACTCGACTTCTTCTCATGGCATTTGTACACCGATAACCCCAAAGAGCTTGGTATCCACGCAGAATATGTTAGAAAAAGTCTAGATAAGGCAGGTTTAAAACATGTTGAAAACATACAAAATGAATGGAACTATACTCTCGGTGCAAGATTTGGGAAAATTCGTAAAAATCATATAGGAGCATCAATGTGTGCAGCTACAATGTGTATTATGCAACAAGGCTCTGTCGATAAAGCAATGTATTACGATGCAACCCCTACACGTGGTTATTGTGGATTATATAATTATCCCGATATGACACTCACAAAAACTTACTTTGCATTTAAAGCCTTCAACGAGTTGTATAAACTCGGCACTGCAGTAAAAACAACAGATAGAAAAGATAAAGAAATTTACTCTATTGCTGCCATAGATAAAACCACTGGCAACAAAGCAATCATGGCAGTAAATTATTCACCGAATCAACAACGTATAAAATTCAATTTTGAAGGTAAGGCTACATCAGTTGTCGTAATAAACGAAGATTATACCTATACAGAATTGAATTATATGTTACCTGCAAACAAAGTCGCAACATTGCCACCCTACACTATACTTTTGATAAAAATAAAATAAATTTTCAATATAAGAATACTTAAAAGCAAAAAAGGGATATTTTGTACTTATATTAAATTACATAACTGCATAAAAAGCTTGACTAAAAGCAAAAAAAAACGACTCTCTTCAAGATAAACATTTATAAAATCTGAAATGAAAAGAACAAATACTTGTAATGAATTAACCGCCACAAATGTAGGCGAAAACGTAACACTTATCGGTTGGGTAAACTCAGTTCGCGACCATGGGGGCATTTTGTTTGTTGACCTCAGAGACCGTGAAGGAATTACTCAGGTAGTTTTCAATCCAGAAATTAAAGACGTTTACGAAACAGCACAAAAGCTCAAGGATGAAAGCGTCATCCAAGTATTCGGCAAGGTTGCCGCTAGAGACGAAGGCACAAAGAATTCAAATCTCAAAACGGGCGACATTGAAGTTGTAGCCGAAAATATGATTGTTCATAACATTTGCGATGTTCTTCCCTTTCCTCTTGAAGATGAACGTGCCGATAAAGTAAATGAAGATTTACGCTTGCAATATCGTTATCTTGATTTACGTCGTCCACGAAATCTCAATTTGTTGAAAACTCGCCATGTTGCAGCCAAAGCAATTCGCGATTATCTCAATTCAGAAAACTTCATTGAAGTAGAAACTCCAATTTTATTCAAAAGCACACCAGAAGGAGCTCGCGAATTCCTCGTACCTAGCCGAATCAATCCGGGAAGTTTTTATGCACTAAATCAGTCGCCTCAACAGTATAAGCAGATGTTGATGGTATCGGGCATCGAACGCTACTTCCAAATGGCAAAGTGCTTCCGCGATGAAGACCTTCGTGCCGACCGTCAACCAGAATTTACACAAGTTGATATCGAATTGAGTTTCGTTGAACGCGAAGATATGTACGCACTCATCGAAAATATGCTAAAGAAAGTTTGGAAAGACGTTCTCAATATCGATATTCCAACACCATTCCAACGTATGCACTACGAAGAAGCAATGAATCGTTATGGTGTTGATAAACCAGATACTCGTTTCGATATCGAGCTAAACGATCTCACAGAAGTTTTCAAAGATAGCCAATTTAAAGTATTTGCAAGCATCGTTCAAAGTGGTGGCGTAATCAAAGCTATCAATGCAAAAGGTCTTGCCGACATCACTCAAGGCGAACTCAAAAACCTTGAAGACATTGCAAAAACTCTTGGAGCCAAAGGCTTGGCATTTATTAAAGCAGAAAACGGAGCATGGAAAAGCCCAATTCTCAAATTCTTGTCTGAAGAAGAGCAAAATGCACTCCGCCAAAAACTCAATATCGAAGATGGCGATATCGTATTCTTCGCAGCATCACAATGGGAACAAGCTTGTGCAATATTGGGTAGAATTCGTTTGGAATGTGGAAAGCTCTTGCAAAATCGTGGCAAACTTGTAATCCCAGCCGATAAATTCAATTTCCTATGGGTAATAGAATTCCCACTTATGCTTTGGGACGAAGAACAAGGTCGATATGTTTCTGCTCACCATCCATTTACAGCTCCTGTTGAAGAAGATATGCAGTATCTTGACTCTGACCCACTCAAAGTTAGAGGACAACACTACGATATCGTTCTAAATGGTACAGAACTTGGCGGTGGTTCTATTCGCATACATCAACCAGAAGTTCAAGAAAAAGTCTTCAAAGACGTTTTGAAAATTCCTGCTGATGTTGTTGAAAGTCGCTTTGGTTATATGCTTAAAGCGTTCAAATTTGGAGCACCACCACATGGCGGTATAGCTCTCGGTTTTGATCGCCTAGTTACAATCTTAACAGGTCGTTCAAGTATTCGCGATATCATAGCTTTCCCAAAAACACAAAAGGGACAAGACTTGATGGCACAATCCCCATCACCTGTTACAGAAAAGCAACTCAAAGACTTGCACATAAAGCTCGACATCATTGAAGACTAAAAAAACGTGCGTGTGGACGCACCACAGTTGCGAAAATAAATTTTTCTAAATACTCTAAAGGCGTTTCAGTGGAAACGCCTTTTTTGTATATCAGTTTGATAAAAGTACATTGCGTAGTATCGGTGACAACACCCGTGTTACAAAAAAACAGACCCACATACATTTTTATACATTCAATCCAAGTTCATTTAAAACCTATTGAGATTTTTGAAGTATTTAAAAAGTAAAAAAGACTTGCAATAGAATGTAATTTTTAGAGAATTGAACAATCTTTTTAACTAAATATAAATCACAGGAAAATTATGAGTTGTCCAAATCAAAATTGCTCGCACGAAGTACAGCAAATGTGCTGCGTTGCAAAAGGCGCTAATCATGGTCCTGCTCCAATTCCAGAAGAAGGAAAGTGGGTCAAGGCTACACAAATTACAGACATCAGTGGTTTGACACATGGTGTTGGCTGGTGTGCACCACAACAAGGAGCATGTAAGCTTACGCTTAATGTAAAAAATGGAGTCATAGAAGAAGCATTGGTAGAAACACTTGGTTGCTCAGGTATGACGAACTCAGCTGCAATGGCTTATGAAGTTCTCACAGGAAAAACAATCCTAGAAGCATTGAATAGCGACCTAGTTTGCGATGCTATCAATGTTGCGATGCGTGAACTTTTCTTGCAAATCGTTTATGGAAGAAGTCAAACAGCATTTTCAGAAGGTGGTTTGCCAATTGGAGCAGGCTTGGAAGACTTGGGTAAAGGTTTGCGTTCACAAGTTGGAACAATGTTCTCAACAAAAGCAAAAGGTCCACGTTATTTGGAAATGGCAGAAGGTTATGTACTCGAGCAAGGTCTCGATGAAAATAACGAAGTTATCGGATACAAAACAGTTCATCTCGGCAAGATGCTCGAAGCAATCCGCAATGGTAAAGATCCTAAAGAAGCATTTGAAAAGAATGTTTCAACAAAAGGACGTTTTGCAGATGCAGTAAAAGTTATCGACCCACGCAAAGAATAAGGAGTTTTATTATGGCTACATTATTTGAAGGTTACGAAAGAAGAATCGAAAAGATTAACAAGTGCTGCGCCGAATACGGATTAAAGTCTATCGAAGAAGCTAGAGATTTTTGTCTCTCAAAAGGAATAGATGTAGAAAAAATCGTTAAGGATATCCAGCCAATCGCATTTGAAAATGCAGTGTGGGCATACACATTGGGTGCTGCAATCGCATTGAAAAAAGATAGCAAAAATGCTGCCGAAGCTGCTGAAAATATCGGTATTGGCTTGCAAGCATTTTGTATTCCGGGTTCAGTAGCAGATTCTCGCGATGTTGGTTTGGGTCATGGTAATCTCGGAGCAATGCTCTTGCGCGAAGAAACAAAGTGTTTCTGCTTCCTCGCAGGTCACGAGTCGTTTGCAGCTGCAGAAGGAGCAATTGGTATTGCACAAACTGCAAATAAAGTTCGTAAGGAACCGCTCAGAGTTATCCTTAATGGATTGGGTAAAGATGCTGCATACATCATTTCTCGTATCAATGGCTTCACAAGTGTAGAAACCGAATACGATTACTACACAGGCGAACTCAAAGTAGTAAAAGAAAAAGCATTCTCAAATGGCGATAGAGCAAAAGTTCGTTGCTATGGCGCTGATGACGTATCAGAAGGTGTTGCAATTATGATAAAAGAAGGTGTTGACGTATCTATTACAGGTAACTCAACAAACCCAACACGTTTCCAACACCCAGTTGCAGGCACATATAAGAAGTGGGCTATCGAACATGGCAAAAAATACTTCTCAGTTGCACCTCCATCACCGGTGGCAACGACCCTCTCGTGATCATTGACGGTATCTCTTCCGACCTTGCGACCCTCTCCACCATCTTCCCGGCAGACATCGCGTCCTTCACTGTCCTGAAGAAT
>JAGAOA010000016.1 GCA_017623955.1 Opitutales bacterium | reverse complement strand
TTAGCTGAGGTGTTAGTTACTCTAGGTATAATAGGAATAGTTGCGGCAATGACGTTGCCGATGTTGGCAAAGAATTACCAGCAATATGTTCTTTTACAGCAGTTTAAAAAGGCTTATGCAACTATTGCTATTGCATCTCAAAAAACACAAATAGACATGGGCGAAGGGGTAAAATGTTTTTATTATAAGAATAAGTATGGGTACGATGCTCATGGTGTTGGGAATTGGACTGATTGTGATTATTTTTTTAGTGAATTTGTTAAAAATTTGAAAATATCAAAAATTTGTGAGGGAGATGCCTTAGAAGGCAAATGTATACCAAAAGATATGCGTGGTGGTGAAAAGGTTTATGCAGAGGTGCAAGGTGGAGATGATAAACAAGCTGCGGAGGAACAATTTGAAAGAGGCTGTAAGGGATTTATGACAAATAGTATTCAAAACTTTTCACAAGTTTATGTTGTTAATTCGGGATTTACAATAATACGTTATAATACAGGTGCCGTACGTGGTTATGCTCCTTTGTTTGTAGTGGACGTAAATGCGCATAAAGGTCCGAATAAATGGGGGTATGATATCTATGTTTTGGAATTCGATAAATCAACTAAAAAAGATTCTGTATTTAATGTTATAGGAGCGTCTCATTGTGCGCCATTAGATTACGGTGGAGTTTATGCAAAAGATGTTATTACTTATCTTTATCCTCATGCTTCTCTCTAATAAAAAGAGCCATCTTTTGGATGGCTCTTTTGGAATTTGTTTTGAACGTATTAACGTTTTGAGAATTGGAAACGTTTTCTTGCACGTTTGCGACCGTATTTTTTACGTTCTTTAACACGTGGGTCACGAGTTAACAATCCTTCTAAACGAAGTACAGTTCTGTATTCTTCATTAGCTTTCACTAAAGCTCTTGAAATACCGTGTCTGATAGCACCACATTGAGCTACGATACCACCACCAACAGCTTTAACTTTAACGTCATATTTTTCTTGGTTGTCAGTTAAAACTAATGGTCTGTAAACTAACATTTCGATAGCTGGTCTGTTGCCAATGTAGTTTTTCAATGTTTTACCATTAACAAAAATTCTACCTTTACCTTTAACAAGTTTTACCACTGCGATAGAGGTTTTTCTGCGGCCTGTTGCCATAATTTCTTGAGTTGCCATTATTTAGCCTCCTTTTCCAACACGATTGGTTTTTGTGCTGCGTGTGGGTGTTCGCTACCTGCATAGATTTTTAATTTTGTTAATTGTTGTGCTCCCAATGTGTTGTGAGGAAGCATACCTTTAACAGCTTTTTCAATAGCCATTGTAGCATCTTTTTCCATTAATTGTTTGAAGCTTGCGCTTTTCAAACCACCTGGATAACCTGTGTGGTGGTAGTATATTTTATCTGTTTCTTTATTACCTGTTACACGAATTTTATCCGCGTTGATTACTACCACAAAATCGCCAGTGTCAACGTTTGGAGTGTATTCAGGTTTATTTTTGCCTCTTAAGATGTTAGCAATTCTAGTAGCTAAACGACCAAGGATTTCGCCTTCTGCGTCGATTACATACCATTTTCTTTCAACTTCTAGAGGTTTTGCTGAATAAGTTTTCATGCTTTGTCTCCATTTTATCTTTTGCGCTTATTGCGCTTAATATGTTACTTCCATTAGTGTTAATCCGTATGGATTAACTGTTGGACCAGCCTTTCGGCGATCCTTTGCCTCCAAAACATTTTTCATATGCTCTGAAGTCAAATTGTGACCTTCTATTTCTAGAAGTGTCCCGACAATAGTTCTTACCATGTTGTATAAAAATCTATTTCCTACAATGTCGATAATCACTTTGTCGTCGAGCTTTTTACACTCTGCTTTTTCGATAATACAGACTGTGCTTGGGTTTAGCGTTCCGGAGCTCTTGAAGCTTGAAAAATCGTGTTCGCCTACTAGGTAGTTTAACGATTTTTGCATTCTGTTGATGTCGATATCAAACTTTATTCTCATCAAATCTCCGTCAAATGCGTCTTTGTTTTTTCCATTGAAAAATTCAAAACGATAATAACGACTTTTTGCTGATTTTTGAGCGTGAAACCTTTCATCAACTTCTTCTAAATCCCTAACAGAGATGTCATCCGGCAGGATTTCATTTAATGAATAGACAAACTTTGAAGCAACAATAGGTTTATCTGTTGTGAAATGAAATACCTGACCTTTTGAGTTGACACCTTTGTCAGTTCTTCCAGAAAAGACTGTTTTTATCGGTCTTTTATTTTGATCGGTGATTCTATCACCTGTCACTGTGCAAATTGCTTTTTCTAAAATTCCTTGTATTGTCGGTTCTTCTCTTTCTTGACCATTTTCAAATTGAATTTGGCTTCCGTTGTAGTTTTTACCGATATATCGAATTTTTAAAGCGTATTTCATCAATAGCTTATACCAATTGGATTAAAGCCATTTCTGAAGCATCACCACGTCTTGGTGGTAAACGGAAGATTCTAGTATATCCGCCTTTGCGGTCTGAATATTGTTTACCGATGATTACAAACAATTTTCTCAATACAGTTTGAGAAGTTAATTTTTTGTCTGCAACTGGAGCATCAAATACTTCACCAGTAGTCATATCCATAAATTTACCAGTTTCTCTGTTGTAAATGTGTCTTGCTGCTTGGCGGATAGCATGAAGGTCGCCTCTTTTTGCAAGGGTGATAATTTCTTCAGCATATGGTCTTAATGCTTTTGCACGAGCCATAGTTGTTTTGATTTCACCATGCATAAAAAGCTCAGTAGCTAAAGAGCGTAAGAGAGCGTCTCTTTGGTCTTTTGCTCTTCCAAGCGTATGTTTTTTAGTTTGGTGTCTCATTGTCTTTTTCCTTATAGTTATTGTGTATTATTTTTATTTAACTAGCCGATTTCTTCTTCTATTTCTGGGTTAGGAGCTAGGTCTAAACCGAAATGATGAAGTCTTTCAATTACTTCGTCAGATGATTTTTTGCCAAAGTTTTTAATATTCAACAAATCGTGTTCTGATTTTTTAAGTAATTCAGCCATTGAATTGATACTTGCACGTTTCAAGCAATTGTATGCTCTTACTGAAAGTTCAAGTTCTTCGATAGTCATAGTAGGAACATTTGAATCATCTTCAACTTCTTCTTCTACACTAACTGTCGGTGCAATAACAGGTTGACCTGTAATTGCTGATATTTGCATAAAGTGGTCGATTAATAGGTTTGAAGCTTGGCTTAATGCTGTTGTAACTTCAATTGAACCATTTGACCAAATTTCAAGAGTCAATTTATCAAAGTCGATTGAATCGCCTACACGAGTATTTTCTACAGTGTAGCTAACGCGTTTGATTGGCATAAATGTTGCATCGATAGGTAATACATCGATTGAAACACCTTTTGATTCTCTTGGAACATCGTTTGCTACGTAGCCTTTGCCTGATTCAACGATAACGTCAGCGTGGAAGCTGCCGCCTTCTGCTACTGTACAGATTAACCAGTCTGGG
>JAGAOA010000205.1 GCA_017623955.1 Opitutales bacterium | reverse complement strand
TTTTAATTTAATAATAATAAATAAATATGACAAAAAAAACACTCACAAAGTTATCAATAACAGTACTAGCTATTTCTGCATTTGTTTCGTCTATATATGCGACAACAAGTGAAGATAGTGCTCATTGGCAAAATGAAAATGTATTTTCAGTAAACAAAATGCCAGCATCGGCTACAATAAAAATGTATGAACAAGAAGGCGATGCCATAGCACAAAAAGATGATACAAGTATGCAAATTTCGTTGAATGGAATGTGGAAATTTCGTTATGTCGGAACTCCGCATTTACTTCCACGTAAATTCTACGAAACAGATTTCAATGTATCAAGATGGAACGACATACCAGTGCCTTCAAATTGGGAATTGCATGGCTATGGAACTCCTCTTTACACAAACATTAAATATCCGTTCAATCCAAACAATTACCCTCGCGTAATGGATGAACCAACTAATAAATTAAATACAAATTACCCTCTCTTGCAACGCAATCCAACAGGTGGATATGTGCATACTTTCAAAGTTCCACCAAGCTGGATTGGCTCAAAAATATTACTTCGTTTTGATGGCGTATCTAGCGCTTTTGAAGTGTGGATTAATGGAAAGAAATTAGGTTATTCAGAAGATAGTCGCCTTCCATCAACATTTGATGCTACTAAATATCTAACAGCTGGAATGAACAAAATAGCTGTCAAAGTATATAAGTATAGCGATGGCTCGTTTTTTGAAGACCAAGATTTTTGGCGCTTGGCAGGTATATTCCGCGATGTAACCCTTATTCGAGAACCATCTGCTCGTATTGCAGATGTCTTCAATAAAACTGTAATTGCCGACAATTATACTTCGGGAGAATTAACAACAGAAATCACACTAGAAAACACAAAGAACGTATCGCAAACAGTAACACTTTCGGGAAAGCTTACAACGCAAGAAGGCAATGTAATATCTACTGCAAAAACAGAAGTTACACTAAAACCCAATCAGATCATCAAATGCAAATGGAATTTCCCAAAAATTAAAAATGTAAACCTTTGGAGTGCAGAAGCTCCTAATTTGTACAAGCTTGTAGTAAAAGTATCCGATGAAGAAGAAAATGACTCTTATACAAGTTTCAATGTAGGCTTTAGATGCATAGAAAATAAAAATCAGCAAATTTTGGTAAACGGTAAACCCGTATTATTTAAAGGAGTAAATCGACATGAACACGATCATGTTTTAGGTCAAGCTATTACAAAAGAAGTAACAGAACGTGACCTCAAAGAAATGAAACGTTTAAACATAAACTCTATTAGAACATCGCACTACCCTAACGCTACTAATTTCTATGATCTCTGTGATAAAATGGGATTCTATGTCATAGATGAAGCAAATATAGAAATGCACGAACTCGATAAGCTAAAAGCTGAAAATCATCCAGCTAACTTGCCATCGTGGGAGGCTGCAATTACAAGCCGTATTCTAAATATGGTTGCTAGAGATAAAAATCATCCATGTATTATATTCTGGTCATTGGGCAATGAAACCAAAGATGGGAATGCATTCAAAAACGCAACAGATAAGATTAGAAAAATAGATTCATCTAGGCTCATCCATAATGAACGTAATAATAGCTTAACATATAGCGATGTATATTCTACAATGTATGTTTCGCCAGAACGTGTATGTAATCGACTTAAACTAATTTCAAAAAGAATAGAAGAATTGCGTGTTCCAGCAATCTCGTGCGAATATGCTCACGCTATGGGAAACAGTGGTGGTGCTCTTAAACCATATTGGGATACAATTCGTTCTAATCCTCATTATCAAGGCGCATTCATTTGGGACTGGAAAGATCAAGGTCTATTAGCTACTCAAGAACCTAAAATCAAAGTAAAAGATTCTGCAATGCCTTCTAGAGAAATAGCAATCTTCCCCGATGGAACGCGTGCAAATATAATGGAAAATGCATCAGCTGTTGTTTATCCATCGGTATTCCAAAATAGAACAAAATCATTTACAGTGGTTGCAAATATAAACAAAAATGGTTTTGCTCCAAAAAAATTGATAAACAATACAGAAGGACCTCGAAAAAATCTCTTGGGTGAAAAACCAACAACTGAAAGCGAAATCATTGCTGAAGTTGCTGGAGTATTCTCATTGAAATTCCGCGACAACCGCAATATACTTCAAGTCTCTGTTTGGGATGGTTATAACTGGGATATGTTAGAAGCTATTGTGGAAAAACCATATAAAATTGCGACTTCTGTCGGAGAAGGAAATATAAAGCTTTTCTGCAATGGGAAACTCGTTGCTACAAAAGAAACAAACGCCTCTGACTTCTCAACTCATTCACCATTAGTATTGGCGGCAAAATACAAACTTAGCAATGCAAAACGCCTTATATTTAATGGTGCAATCGAAAAATTTGAAGTATATAACCGCTATATAGCTAACGAACCTTTTGTTGTACCTTCTCAGATTAAACCAATCTGTTCTATAAATTTTGCCGACTTTGAACAAATTAATACAGATAAAAAATTCTTCGCATTTGGTGGCGATTTCGGCGACTTCCCCAACGATGGTTCTTTCTGTTGCAATGGGGTTATTCAGCCAAACTGGGAGCATTCTCCACAAGCAACAGAAGTTGCAAAAGTGTATCAAAACATTCATACAAAATTGGTAAAGTTTGCAAAGAATACGGTATCGCTTGAAATATTTAATGAAAACTTCTTTGAACCTTATAAAAATATAAAATTAGTTTGGACAATTGAACGCAATGGTAAGAAAACTGCTAGCGATGAAATCGAAATTGATTTGTTAGCACCACAAACTACATCGGCAACAACAATAGAGTTTCCAGAAGAAGCTCTTGACGGTAGCGGAGAGTTTTATCTAAATGTAGCCTATCAGCTTACAGAACCTACGTTGAACGCATACGCCAAAGATGCTGTAATTGCATGGGAACAAATGAAATTAAAGGGCGATTACGTAAAACAACAATTCTCAGACATAGAACAACAAAAGCTTGTCCGCGAATTACGTACAAATACAATTCTAGTACATAACGATAACTTCTCAGTTGAATTTGACAAACGTACAGGTTTATTGACATCTTATACCTTTAACGATAAGAAGTTGATAACCTCTCCAATGACACTAAACTTCTGGCGTCCACAAACAAATAATGATTCTGGTAGAGTAAAAGGAGGTTCAAATCGTGACAAGCTCGCAACATGGATTGATGCAGGTTATAGAACTATGGCAGAACGTTGTAAATCTAAAATATCTGGGAAAAATGTCGTAATTGAAGCCGACTTGTTAATTCCTGCTAAGGAATCAAAAGCACATATAGTTTACACTGTAAAACCAACTGGAGAAGTCGATGTTCAAGCCGATATAAATCTAACAAAAAATAATACAGCTCCACAACGTGTCGGATTTCAATTTACAACTCCAAAAGATTTGGAAACACGTAAATGGTATGGAAAAGGACCAATAGAAAACTATATTGACCGCAATTATGGTTGCAGAATAAGCACATTCAAAGCAAATGTAGATAAGATGTTCTTCCGTTACATAGATCCGCAAGAAGCAGGTAATGTAACACAAGTGAGATATGCATCGCTATCTGGTAATGGGGAACTGCATTTCATTGCAAATTCAAAAGACGACTTGTTTGAAATGTCAGTATATCCATTCCTTCCAGAAGATATTGAATTGGCAAAACATCCTCATCAACTGCCAGAACGTAGCATAAATACAGTAAATATAAGTGCTATGAATTTGGGTGTAGGTGGTAGGGATTCTTGGGGAAGCATACCTCAAGATTACGCACAAGTAAAGACAGGTAAATCGTATAAAATGTCTTTCACAATAATGGGCGGTAAGTAATGACAAAGAAGCAACGTGCGGAATTTATAATGCAGGAGCTGGATAAACTTTATCCAGCTCCGCAAATTCCATTGAAGTTTCAAAATATATTTACATTTTTGATTGCCGTTGTTTTATCAGCTCAATGTACCGATAAGCGTGTAAACGAAGTTACACCTAAATTATTTGCAAAAGCAAATACGCCTCAAAAGATGGCAAAATTATCTCAAGAAGAAATAGCCGAAATAATCAAGCCCTGTGGACTCACAAAATCAAAATCAGCAAATATAAAAAAGCTATCACAAACATTGTGTGAAAGGTTCGACGGAATTGTTCCACAATCTTTTGAAGAATTAGAAAGCTTGGCGGGTGTTGGACACAAAACAGCTTCAGTAATAATGTCGCAAGCATTCGGCAAACCTGCATTCCCTGTTGATACCCATATACATCGCCTTGCTAAGCGGTGGAAACTATCTAATGGGAAAAGCGTAGAACAAACAGAAATTGATCTAAAAAAAACATTTCCACAACAAGCGTGGCATAATTTACATTTGCAATTTATATACTATGGTAGAGAGTTTTGCAAAGCTCATACATGCAAAACCAAAGAAACACTTTGCCCAATGTGTAAAATTCTAGCTAGAAAATGAATGAAGTTATAATCATTAGTGGAGCAACATGCTCAGGAAAAACGTCGTTGGCAATAGATATTGCAAAGAAAAACAATGCAGAAATAATCTCGTGCGATAGTGTTCAAATATACAAAAAAGCCAATATAGGTTCAGCCAAAGCAACTATTGAAGAACAAACTCAAGTAAAACATCACTTAATAGATGTAGCAAACGTAGACGAAACTTTTGATGTAGCAACTTATGTAGAATTAGCAAAGAAAGCATATTTAGACATCAAAAATCGTGGTAAAAATATAGTAGTTGTTGGCGGTAGTGGATTTTATTTAAAGTCGTGGTTTATGGCTGTTGCAGACAAAATTGATGTGCCAAAAAGTATTAGTGATTTTACTTCAAAAATAGAGCTTGAAGGAGGTGCGAAAAAATTGGCTGAAGAGCTTTTGAAAGTTGATTCACATGCATCGGAAATGATTGATATGAACAACCCTCGACGTACAAAAAATGCGTTAGAAAGATGTCTTACTACATCAAAATCAGTTCGTCAACTTAGAGAAGAATTTGAAAAATTACCATGTCCTATGGGAAATTTTTCACGCAAGTTCATTTTGCTTGATCGCCCAGATGATGAAATGCTAGAACGAATACAACAACGAACACAAGCAATGCTTCAAAATGGACTTATAGAAGAAACCCGCGAATTAATAGAGTTGGGAATTCTAAAAAATCCCTCGTTGAGAAATTCAACAGGATACAAACAAGCTATTGAATTTATACAGACCTCTTCTAATGATTTACAAAAATTAAAAAACGACATCTTTATACAAACAATGTCGTTAGTGCGTAAACAACGCAAATATTTTGCTACGCAATTACGCGATATTCCGCGTAGTAAATTTTAATCGTTACAAGGAGCAACATCACATGCACTAAACTCATTTGGAATAAGCCAACGAGCCTTGTATATTTTACCATTTGGATATGTACCAATCTTTGAAAGTTGTGCGTTTGCCGCTACAACTGATTGACTCCACCAACGTGTTGTTGCTTTCAGATACATAACTTGCCCATTAGGCTCCGACATCGAAATACTCTTTACGTGTTTTACATTTGCTATGTCTCTAAACTTTCGTGTTTGAGTATCAAATATTGCAATGCCTTCAGTTCCTGTTAAAAATAAGTACTTTGTATTTGGAATAGGATACAAATCGTGTCCGCACTTGGCAACTTCGGGAACTTCGTAAGAGCAAACTCGAATAAGTGCTGGATATTTTTTATTAAAGTTGTACTTGTAACCAACTATCGATTGCATACCCAACCCCCATAACATCTGTTGCTGTTTATCCCAAACTACTCCATGAGCAAAATCTAACTGATAGCAAACGAAATCTCTACAAGGCTCTCCTTGTTTATATTTAGATGTATCGAACAAAGTAAGTTTATTGTCGGTTGAAGAAACTGCAACTACATTTCCATCGGGCAACAAGCATGCAGAATGAGGATTTTTACCTGCGTGAGCAAAGAACACAACTTTTTTATCTTTTATGCGAATAACTGCAACTCCGCCATGCGAAGCGGTTA
>JAGAOA010000204.1 GCA_017623955.1 Opitutales bacterium | reverse complement strand
CCATATCGTTTTGCGATAAGCTCGGCAATAGTCGAACATTCATAGTTTCGCAGTTGTAGCCACTGTGCTAAATCAGGATTTTCAAAATTCTTAACAAGCATATTTTCAGCTTCATAAATCCCTCAGATAATCGTGCCAAAATAGATAGAAATTCTATCATTATTTACCGATTATAAATTTATATCGGTCAATGCAGAATTAATTGCATCAAATAAAATCTTACCGCAATGCGATAATTTTGAATTTTTTGATGAATCAAAACCTCTTGCCATCCCTACATTTTTTTTCTGGTGGCGAGGACTTACAAATGTAGATATAGGAGCAAAGAAATCAGAAGTTTCTCCCTTTGCACATTCAAAAGCTTCACTTACTCTATTGCCAGAACAAGTGCAAACCCCCATAGACACTGCACAAACAACAGACATTTATTTATGTGCTATTATATAATCAGCTAATGCCGATAATGATGAGAAAATGGTTTTGGCTTCGTCTTTATCATCTACAGTAATATTGTACTCGCGTTCAATCATCACAACAAGTTCAAGAGCATCAACGGAATCCAAACCCAATCCATCAGCATCGAACAGAGGCGTATCTGAATCAATATCACTAGGTGAAACCCCAACAAGATTGAGAGTTTGAATTATACTTTGTTTTAATTTTTCAATTAGATTTTCTTTATTCATATTCTTATTTGTAAGTAAAAAATAAAATCAATTTGTTGCAAGAAAATTACTGCATCCAGAATGGATAAAAATTATACCATTGATAAGGATAATTAGTTAAGACTTTTTCAATATCTTGCATGTACAAATCTACACACCTCTGATACTGTTGCAACATTTCAGTTCCATGCAAATTCTCTAGAACTCTGATGTCGGAACAGAACATTTTATATTTTCCAATTTTTTCTCTAACACAAAATACATTTACAATGCTAGCACCTGTCTTTGCGGCTAATGCATACGCCGATACTGGAATTCTAACTTCCGAACCCAATAAATGTGTGGTTACAAACTTTCCAGCAACATATCTATCACCATGAATAGCAACTATTCCATTTTTACGCAACATTGATGCTGCAGCAATCATCGCCATTGAATCGTCTGCTGTTGCAATCATATTAGGAATGTTTCTAGTTCTACGAGCTTCTGCCATATTTTCTATATATTTATGTTCTTGAGAGATTCCAATAACCCCCGTAGGACATTCATACTCTGCCAATTTACCACCAGAAATAGCCCATCCTCCGATATGAGAAACTACCAATACAACGCCCTTACCCCTATTGCGAGCAGACAAAATTTTATCCTTACATTCATCGACACACTCGATATTTGCACCCGAAAAATAAGCATATTTATCTAGAATAGACATCCCAAATGAAAACAAATGCTTATAAACATTCCACGAAACTCCATTAATTTTTCTTTTAAAAATCCTACTCAAATACAATGAACTTTCAGCACACTGACGCTGACGAAAAACCATAAAAAACGCAGCAACAAAAACCAATAGCACGTATGCCGGAAATACACCTATACGCAATAACATAGCAAAACAAGCATTACCGAAACGACCACCTGCCGATTTACCTGTCCACTTTAAATTTTTATTATCCATCTTTTTTCAAAGCCCTTACAATTCTAGGAGTAATACATATACTTGCAAATAATATAGACAATATCGAAATAGCCGAAGTTGCTCCAAGCCCATTTATAACAGGATGATTAGATATACACAGTACCGCAAATGCAACAATTGTAGTCGTCGAAGAAATTAATATCGGAATAAAAGCAACATTTAACAATCTCTTGTTATTTATAGCATTCAAAATAAAAACAGCATAATCTTGAGCCATACATACTGCAAAGATAACAAATATAGAATTTATTACGTTTATTTGAACACCGAACGCACCAATCAAGCCAAAAGCCCAAAACAACCCGATAACTAGTGAAATCATTACAGTTACAACGCCAGAAACACCTTCAGACATTACAAAATATAAATACACTGATACTGCAACAAATGCGACTATTGCAAACAGAAACAACCATTTAAAAGAAATCTTAGCTATATGATTACCTAAGTAACTTGGGTCGATGAGACTTGCACCATCAACATCATTAGATAAAGCATTTATAAAATCATCTGCCGAGAAATTTTCATCCGTATTGAATTGCGCTGATATTGCACAAATATCATCACCTATGTAAAGACACTCGCCAAATATTTTCTTCAACATTTTTGTTTCATACATAGATTTATCGAAAACAAAATCTCTCTTTATTGTATTATCTATACTTTTCAAAACTGCTGATGATTTTATACCAGATACCTTACAAGCACTTTCAATTTGAGTTTTTACATTACTATTCCAAAATTCATTCCATCGTTTGACATTTGCTTCAACTTCTATTTTTGAATTGAGTAATATTTGAGCTCCAAATTCATCTACTCCGTTGTACCTCGCCAAGAAAGAGCGTAACAAAGAATTTTTTTGCAATACATCTTCCAAAGATGTAGCCCTCAATAAAACCGATTTAGAAGACAACACTGATTTCCATGTTTGTCGCAAATATAAATCATCTTTCTTAACTTCGTTTTCTAGTGCATTAAAAGTAGATAAATCTCCATTAAACGAAACTTTGCCGATAAAAAACAATGCCACAATACTCATAAAAATCGCAACAATAATACTATACTTAGATGTTGAAAAATTTGCTACATAAACACTAATACGTTCTACAATTGTAGATTTGTTTTTATTCGACAATTTTACGCCAACCAAAAAAGCGGGTAACAATACAACACTTGCTATTGCGGCAACAATAATACCTACAACGCCGAATAATCCTAATTGTAAAAATCCATTGCTACCAACGCATGCCATTATAATAAATGCCATTGCGGTAGTTCCAGAAACAATACATATTGGTCTTGCGAAGCGTTGTAGCACAATATGAGCATCATTTCTAGAAAAATTTCCGCGCTTTAAATCGGCAAAACTGAGAATATGAACAGCATAATCAATGCTTGCACCAATCGCAATAGACGCAAACGCTATTGATATTGATGAAACTTCTTTAAATAATAATGATGAAAAACAAAATGCAGCCGAAGTTCCAATCATAGACGGCACTAATGCCATAAAAGCAAGTTTCCTATTTCTAAAAGACATGAAACAAATTATACACATCAACGCTAATGTAAGCAATAAAGTATAAGTTGAATCGCGCTTTGCAATACGTGCATTTTCTGCACTAATTCTATAACCACCAGCATAAGCCACGTTAAAATCAGGATATTTATTTTTCATTATAGCAATAACATTATCTATCCTCTCAATAAGCCCCTTGCTTGCGGTTGAATTGGCACAATCAAAATCTCCTGTTGCCAAAATCAAAATAGACTTACCATCAGGAGTGATTATTTTAAAATTTTCAACTAGTACTTTCTCTGTACATAATGTCTTTCTAAATTTTGGAGCAAAATATTGCAATACACCTAGCGGATCGGTTTTAAAAAGTAATTTCGTTATAAAGTCATTTTGAGCAATATCTCGTTTTATCTTTGTAAAACGTTCAACCAATTTTTCTTTAGAAATATTATATTTTAATAAATTCTCAAAGTGCTCATCAAATAAGAAAGGTAGCATTTGTAACATTTCTGCGTAATCGACATCAGCACCTACATTACAAACAACATTTTTTATACCATTTACATTTTTCAGTAAGCTTGCAAATTCCGATGCATATTCAAATGATTTTTCAGAATTTTTCGCTAAAGCAAAAAATAATGTATTTGTCTTTGAAAATGCCTTCCCTGCCCACAAATGCGATTCTACTACATCATCTTGTATCGGTAGAATATCATAAATATTTTCAACGAACTTTGTTCTTGTTCCAATGATAACCAGTAGAGTTACAATGCTAACTAAAATCAGAAACGACAATCGTCTGTACTCACAAATAAAATCTACAATTTTCAATGCTATCTTCATTTTTTTAGAGCAATCTTACGCAAAAATTTTTTCGGGAATAATAGCGATTGAAAAAACAATCTAGTATTCATCATTGTAAAACGTATAGTATCTAAAACTGGTCTGTAATGCGATTTTTTCAAATTTTCGTCTGAATAAATTGCTGGAATTTTTATTTCGGAAAACTCACATCCAGCCCAACTAGCCTTAACTAACAACTCTACTTCAAAAACAAATCCTTCCAAACGCAAATCGAGCTTATTTAGCAACAAAAGAGGATAGCATCTAAAACCACATTGAGTATCATTTACTATCTTTTTTGTTTCCACTTTAAACCAAAAGTTAGAAAATTTGTTTAGAAACTTTCTAGCAGGTGGAATTGATGAATTTTCAAAATCCCTAACAGCCACAATTATATTTTCAGGATTTTTTTTAGATTCTTCAATCATCGTAGAAATATAACTTGTCGGATGTTGTCCATCGGCATCTATCGTTATTACATGAGTAGCTCCAAGTTCAGAAGCCTTTACAAAGCCTGATTTTAAAGCTGCAGCCTTACCCATATTACGAGTATGTCTCAAAATAAAGACATCATTATCATCAACACATAAAGGAATCGCACTTCCATCGTCAACAACAATAACATCAATATCTTTAGGCAACGATGCTAAAACATTATCTAAAGAATCGGCGTGATTGTAACAAGGAACTATCACACAAAATTTCATATCTGATTTATGCTTGAAAATATTTTGTATTTATGATGTCATTAGAAATATAAAGAATAAGTTTAGAACTCTACTATTTTAACCTATGCCAGTCAACGACGAAACACTAAAAAAACGCAAAGAAATATCAGAATTACTTAAGGAAAAATTGATTGAAAATCTAGATTTAGATTATTCGCCTAATGATATTCACGAAGATGTGGCTCTCGTTGGTTCTGGGTTGGGATTAGACTCGTTAGATATACTAGAGATTGTATCTTGTGCAGAGTCTACCTTTGGAGTAAAAGTTCCAGAAGGAGATATAACAGTATTGCGATCGTTCAACACCCTTGTTGATTTCATAATACAACAGCAGGAGATAAAATAATGCAACAACTTTCATTAAAGAAGAAATGGCTTGAATTCGGTGCTGAAATTAAAACTTTACCGATGTGCGAATATGTCGCAAAAGTTTCAGATATAAAGACTGAAATGAATGCCTTGCGTAATAACGTAGTTCTTTCAGACTGCACCTACGTAAAAAAATACGCCTTTGACGAAGTAGATGGTGCTGATTTTCTAGATGAAAAGCTCGCAGCGAACATTCTAAAATTGCGCTATGGCAAAGCAATCGATACGTTCCTAGCCGATGAAAATGGTAATGTTGTAGCATCAGTAACACTTGTTAATATAGATGATAAAATTTTATTATTTGCTGAAGTAATAGACGAAGAAGCATTCAAAGTTCTTACATCAAATAATGCACAATCGTTATCAGATACACATACTATGTTATCTGTTGACGGTCCTGATGCGTGGAAAGTTGTAAAAAAGATTTTTGGTGCCGACATCTTTAATATAGCATTTATGGCTGCCGAGAAATACGACTTTGAAGGAGAAAGTGCCATAGTTATGCGTACAGGTAAAGCAAGTGAATTTGGGTATCAAATATTAGTACCAAATTCGGTATCTGAAAAACTGTTTAATCAATTAAAGAACGCAGTATACGAACTAAATGGTCTCTTAGCTGGTATCGATACGCTTCTTGCCGCACGAGCAAAAGGAAACTTTTTTAACATCTTTGCAGAAGGTTCTAAGGTAAAAAATCCGATAGAATTAGGATTACAATGGCAAATTGATTTTTCAAAAGACTACTTCTGCGGAGCAAAAGCAATTTTCGATGCTAGAGAAAAACAACAAAATAAACTAATTGCTGTTACTAGCAAAGATTCAATAGAAACGCCTTGTAACATCTTCAATGGGGATGACAAGGTAGGCGAAGTAGTTACCGTAGATGCATCCGACAATAAATTTGCACTCGCATTAATTGATGTGTCTGTAGCCTATGTAGGTCAAGCATTCGCAAAGAGTGCAAATGGTGAAGATTGTTTTAACACAGTGTCTCGTCCAGCAATAATTGCCGAATCATTAACTAGAGGTTTCTAATAATTTTTCTAAAAAAAGCATTCAGAATCTGAATGCTTTTTTATTTTATGTTAAAGTAAGCCGAATCCCAAACGAGCTGAAATAGAATCGGCATATTCCTTGACCAACATACCTATTTCATCTAGTTGCGAAACCTTTATACGTTCTCGCGGACCTGTTATCCAAATAGCTGCAACAGGATATCCATGTGCATCAAAAATAGGAGCACCTACACAATTTACCCCTTCGATTTCTTCTCCCTTATCAAAAGCATAACCGCATTTTTTTATGGTCTCAAGCTCTTGCATAAACTGTTTTTTATCAACTATAGTATTCGCGTTGAACTTTTGAAATTTCATTTTCTTTATTTTGCGTTCAACTTCATCTTTCGATAAAAATGCAAGCATAGCCTTCCCTGGAGCTGATGTATGAAAATTAATTCTCATACCAATTTCGCCTAAAAATTTAAATGGGAATGTACCAGGAGCTTGTTCAATCATAACACATCCATCGTCAAGCATAGTTCCAAGCATAGCTGTTTCGCCAATTTTATCTCTCATTGCACGAAGAATATCCATACTTTTTTCTACTATGTTCGACTCTCCAAAAGCAGCATATCCCAAAGCCGCTAATTTACGCGACATTCTAAAAGTACGTTCGTCTCTATTTTTTGCAACATACCCACAATCCTCAAGCGTACACAATATGCGAAATATACTACTTTTAGAATATCCCGCTGTTTTAGATATTTCAGGCAGTGTCAACCCGTCTGGATTTTTTGCTAAAAGTTCAAAAACTTCAAGACCGCGTTTTAAATTTGGAACGTGATAACGTTCATGATTATGTTTTTCGGAAGATATCATATATAAAAGTGTATTATTCAAATATAAAACATAAAGTCAATTATTTTTACATACTCTCAAAAACCATCTAAGTTATAATAACTCAGCAACCGAAATGAAATTTATGTAAAAAAAAATATGAATGATAGCCACTCAAAACAATTTCAACAAATTGTCGATAAAACAGCTAACACAAAGAAATTAAATTAGAATCCCTAGAACAACGAACCTTGGCTATCTTCAACAGAGTCTGCTCTCATCTTCTTTAAGAAACTAGGACGATGAATTTTACTAGTGCCATAAAGCATTAACGCCTGCAAATGAGCCGCAGTACCATAGCCTTTGTGCACTTCAAAATTGTATCTAGGATACTCCAATGCCAACTTTGCCATCAATCTATCCCTAGAAACTTTTGCAACAATCGATGCTGCCGCAATAGCCAAACTAGATGCATCTCCTTTGACGATAGCATGATGCATATATGGGAATTTTTTCATTGGCTTACCGTCAATTAAAACTTCAGCCAACGAGACATCTAACGCCGATTCTCCAAAAAGAGTTGCCACACTTCCAGTAGAACGAAGTTGTAGATTTTGACGCTCATTTATAGCCTCACAAGCTCTTGCCATAGCCATTTGTGTCGCTACTAAAATGTTGTGTTCTTCAATTTCTTCTACCGATGCAAAGCCTGCCTCAAAATCAATAACGCCAATTAATTTCAACTCTTCAAGTCTTTTAAAAAGAGTCTCTCTTGTGTTTTCAGACAATTTTTTAGAATCGTTCAGACCAGACAAATATTCAATATATTTTGTACTTTTATAGAAATTAGACGATACGCATACTGCCCCCGCACATACTGGACCAGCCAAACAACCTCTGCCAGCTTCGTCTATACCGACCAACCACGAACGTCCTAACATGTAGTCGGCGTCAAAATCGGTTAATTTTTTTATATTACTTTGCCCCATACTCTTGAGCTATTGCTTCTGATGCTGTTTTGAAATGTAATTTTGCAAAGCGTTTCAACTCTGACGCACCAAATTTTGCCACAATTTCTTTTGCTTGTTCTCTAACCGCCGCACTCGCACCCTTTTTAAGATTTAAACCACACTCCTCATTCAATTTACGCATTGCATAAATATATGTAGCCCTAGCAATAATTGATGCAGCAGCAACAACAGGATCTTCTTCTGCTTTTGTCTGCATTTTCAAATTGAAATTTGGCAAATCTTTTAATTGATTTTGAACTAATGGTTGTTTTGTAAATTGGTCGAGCATTCCCCACGGAACACTACGTTTCTCAAGTGCCGAACGTATTGCAGTAGCATGAAACCAAGCCAAAAGTTTATTTAGATTTCGTCCAAATTTTATATACAAAGCATTATACTTTTCCATAGAGGCGTAAGAAACTGCAATTTCAACTCCTTTTGTTTGCTTAATCTTTTTCGCCATAGTAAGAACCGCATTGTCGCTAGTAACGCGTTTAGATTCTTTCAATCCCTCGTCAATCCAATACTGAACTGCTTTAGCATCTGCAATAACACATGCCGAAACAAGCGGTCCAAACAAATCACCTTTTCCACTTTCGTCAATACCAGCATGAGCTTCAAACCACTCTGGGTGATGCACAGCTTCATATCCCATTTCTGCAACACCTGTAATTTGAGCTTCTAAAACAAATTGAACAAAATTTTCAGTTCCCTTGCCCTGTACTACAAGCTTGCCAGAATTGTAAAAAACAACGTTAGTAAATCTATCCTTGAATGCAAATTTTGCGTATGCAACGTCGTAAGGAATCCACAAATTTTTATCGAGCCAATTCTCTAGTTTATCGGCTTGAGCAGGCGTTAAAACCTTAGTATAAAGGGTTTTTTGCTTAGGCAATCCTAAATCGAGCTTCTTTTTCATAAAAAATATAAATACAAATGACCTTAAAAAACACAATCTAATGAAAGTATAAAATGTACAAAAAAAATCTCAACTCTTTTTTATAACAAAACAAAAAACTTGAATTTTGATACTTTATTTGAATGATATCCACATCGGATTTGAAATCTACAATATTTATACATCGACGTAATCTATAACGCCACATAACAAATGAATAAATCTTTGCTAATAGTAATCTGCGACTTTCTTCTTTTAAGCCTCTTGAGCATAGCTAATTTCGATAAACCAGAAATGAATAAAGCTCAAAAAAAAGAAGCCGATACCGCTTTGAAAAATGAAACATTTGTACAAACGCAAATGTTAGAAACTCTTAAGACTGCACTTGATGCAGAACAACAAAGACATTTAGAACTTTCTCAAAACGTAGATAAACTAACAAAAACTGCCGAAGCAAATCTGCGTCAAGCTCAAACGCATAAAAAGATAATCAAAGAGCGTGAACGTCAATTACAACAAATGCAATCGGCAAAACTTGAATTAGAACAAGAACGAGCTAAAATTTTACATAAGAGTAAAGAATTAGAACAAAAAGTCATTTCAGCCGACAAGCGCAACTCAATCTTGCAAACAGAAATACTTTCAGCTGCCGATAAATTAGAAAAATCTGCACAAGAAAGAATCCGCTTAGAACACGAGTTGGGTAAAATGAAAAAGAACGATACGTCTATAAAAAATCAACTCAAGTCGGTACAAGAACAATTACGTCAAAATAAAGAGAATTTGGCACGTTTACAAGATGAAAGTAATAAATTAAAACTTGAGAACAAAGCAATAGAAGCTGAAAAGCAAGCATTGTCTACCCAATTAGAAGTCGCTGCTACAAAAACACAAATTTACGAAGCAAATTTAAAACGCGCTCAAGTTTTAATCGATATAGAAAAATCTGAAAAAGATAAAATCATCAAACACGCACAAGACCTATCTACAAATGTTTCAAAACTTGCGACAAAACAAGAATCTTTGGCAAAAAACATAGATAATCTTCGCCCAATCACAGCATCTGAAGCATTTGCAAATATCAAAAATAATTTTGTAAGTGTAATTTTTAAATATAGCGAAAGCGGTTTGCTCGGTAAAAATAATGCGTCGAAAAAAATCGACACACTTCCAATATCAGTAAACAACGATGTTTACGTATTCTTCGATTCCGATACAACACCTCTACGCTTTTCAAAAACGCCCGATGCTCCAGAAAAATTTGAAATAACAATAATAGCTAACAATAATATTTTCACACCTAAAAACATATACTTATTACAGAGCACACAAAGAACGCTAGCAGTTAAGTTACCTAAGGATTTTATAAAAAACGAAAAACTTTTAGAACTTGTATCAGAAACAAACACATTCAAGTTTCCCGATTGCATAGTAATAGATCCACTAAAAAAATATTATGGACAAGTTGGTTTTATGTCAAATTTTACGCGCAAAGAATATGCTAAACTTGACGTCAGTTTAATTGAAACAATCTTTAAAACTTTCTCTCCATCATCAAATGATATAGCTATGACTAGAAGTGGTCAAGCACTCGGTATTTTAACATCTTCAACCGATTTATTTATTCCACGAAAAATAACCCCTATAAGAGTGTTAGAAGTGGGAAATACTTACACAAAAAAAGCAGGAAATGTATTCCTGCTAAAATAAATATTTCTATACGTTTGAAGAAGTTGAATTATCTCTTTGCTCTTTTGAGAAACGTCTAGGTTTTTTTGATCTATTTCTAAAACCTGCACCAAAGCCATTAAAACGTGGACGAGCCGGACGAGAATAATCAACTTTCATAGCTCTGCCCTTCAATTCAATCCCATTCATTTCTGCAATAGCATTTTTTGCGTTAGCGTCTTCTACGAAACTAATATAGGCTATACCCCTAAATCTCCCTTGTGTATCAAACATCATTTTTATGTTAGATATCTCTCCGAACTTGCAAAAAGTTTCTTCAAGCTCTTTTTTCGATAAATCGAAAGATAAATTTCCTACAAAAATTTCCATTTTCAGTTGGTTTTATTGTTTATATTCAATTTAAATGCACAAAAAAACTCCGATTACATAAAAATATAAACGGAGTTTAAAATTATATAAAAAGCAATTAAGCCTTT
This sequence comes from Opitutales bacterium, assembly GCA_017623955.1. The sequence continues at coordinate 3,028 of JAGAOA010000204.1, read as the reverse complement.
TCTACGAGGCCTGCTTTGATAGCTTTTACGCTAACCCATGCACGCTTTACAGCACCTGTTTCTGTGCGTACTTTTATACGCTGAACATTGGGCTTAAAAGTGCGTTTAGTTTGCTTAACGAGCTGCAAACCGATACCGCCACTTTTCTTGCTCTGACCTTTGTGGATAATCTTGCGACCACTTACCGGACGCTTTCCCGTTACTGAACATACTCTTGCCATAATAAAAAATCCTTCGTCTTTTAAATTTTTAAAGTCAGATATCTTGCGAATATCTAACAAGTTTTCAAGTCTTTTTTTTATTTTTTGTACTATTTCAAAAGAATTTGCACTAGAAAGGAAAACTGCGCACTATTACAAAGACCTTTGAAATGTATAAAAAACTATTCTGCTACTTTCACCTGCAACTGTGCAACTTTTCTAGAAGCTTTGTAAGCACTTGCACGTGCTTTACGCTTGCGAGCTGCTAACATTCTCTGTCTTTGTGCATTGGGCTTCGAGCCAGATGCTTTCTTTGAAGACTTGCGCTTTGCGCAGGAAGACCATTGTACGAGTCCACTCATGATTGTTCTTTCTTATTATTTAGTTGATTGTTTTTTGTTTTTGCTTAAAAATTTATAAAATTAAAAGAGACAGGTTAGCATTTTTTTGCTGGCTTTCCAGCTTTTTTTTTATTTTTTTTCATTTTAAGAAACTTTTTTCAAAAATAAACGTTATTTATAGTGGAACTAAGAATGGCTCAACAACAATCAACAGACACAAAAGAAGCAACGAACCAACAATCTCAAAATCAGCAAATAGACCTAGATTCTACACTGATGCAAGAGGTTGCGTCTGGCTCGGAGCATGCCTTGCGTATGCTAATAGAGAAGTGGAAAAACCCTCTTGTGAACTTTGTTTATACTTCGACACGCGACTATCATTTAGCCGAAGATATAGCAATAGTAACATTCCAAAAAATCTATAATGCGCGACATTCTTATAAACCTACTGCCAAATTTTCTACGTTCCTATTTAGAATAGCACATAACGAAATTGTAAATGAGTTTCGTAAAAATCAAATAAGACCTGCCGATCCAACAGATATGTCTGAATTATTGGTAGCTTCGCCCGAGGATACAACAAAACTCTGCAAAGATATATCGATTGCTTTTGCAAGTGCACTTGAAAAATTGCCAGCAAAACAACGCACAGCGATATCGCTATTGGTGCAAGAAGAGCTTTCTTACGCAGAAATATCGGATATTATGGGCGAAACAGTACAAGCGGTAAAAACGCTTATAAACCGAGCTCGAGCATATTTGCGAGAAGCCTTGAAAGAATATGCTTAACCCCAATTCCTAAAAAAAATGACAGATAAACAAATACAACAATTAATAAAAGATGCCAAAATAACGGTGTCGCCAGATTTTACTGATAGAGTTTTTGCATCTATTGCAAAAACAAAAGAGCTAGAAAATAAAATAGATGTTCGATGCGATGAACTTCTGCGAGACGCTAAAATAAAGGCTTCGCCGACGTTTACAAGTAAAGCAATACAACGTATAACTTACAAAAATACATCGACTGCATTCGAAATTATTTCGAAGGTTTTAATATTTGCGGCAACAGCGGTGTGTCTTTCGTTAGTTGTTGGACAACTGAATGTTCCGTATAATTATGTGATAAGCGAAAGCGACTTTGCTGAAATATCAAACCTAGACTCTGAAATATCAAATCTTGCACATTTGATATACGAACAAGAATTTATTGATGTGCTTTTAAAGTAAAAATTGATAAAAAAATGACAAAAAAATACAAATTTTAGGGGTTTTTTCGATAAAAAGCTCCTTTTTTTTAAAACAGATTTTTAGTTTTTTTGCTTGCGTTAATGTAGGCAATATAATACCTATCTAATATATGAATTTTCTACTTCGTTTAAAAATGAAAACTATGGCACAAAAAAAGCAAAAGAAAGCATTTGCGTTGGTGATGGCACTAGCGTTAATGGGGTTCATGGTATTGTTGATTGTATCGCTTGCTGCAATGGTTGGTATGCAGTTGAAGCTAAGTAAACAGTCGATGAACTCGTTTAAGGCAAAACAAGCTGCTAAATTTTCGGCATATCAAGCACTCGGTCAAATACAAACCACACTTGGTCCCGACCAGCGTATCACAGCCAATGCGTCAATTTTGAGTAGTTCTATCCACTCAGGTATAACAGACTTGGATACCGATTCTAATTTCGATTGGTGGACAACCCCTTTGAGAATAAGACGTGCCGATGCAGAAGACGTTAGTGGAGCAGTAGCCCCAAATAAGTTCTGGGTAGGCGTATGGCACTCAAAACATGGGTATCATCCAGAAAAGCAGTTGAGAAATGAAAGCAGAGAAAATTTCACTCAAAATGTTATGGATAAAGCTATAACATGGTTGGTATCAGGAAATCAAGCTGCATCACTTGAAGAAGTAAGACAAAGTTCAACCTCAAATAGCATTCCATTCCGTCCAGATTCTCAACTTAGAGAAGATAATTCTATAAAGGTTGTAACACAAAATTCATACGTAAACAGTAGCGGTGTAGCAAATGAAGCCGACGATGTATTAGCCCCAATTGTCGAACTCGAACCAGACGAAGATTCAACAGGAATTGAACGTAGCACTGCAACACAAACCCGCATTGCATGGTGGGTAGCTGACGAAGGTCAAAAAGCATCGTTAAATGCCATAGCAAGCTACGAATATAAAAGGCATGCCGAAGCTATAAAATATCGTATACAGAGTTTGCCATTCTACTCTGGGGTGCAAGGTTTGACATTCGGTGAAAGTGGTGGTAAAATGTACAATATATCGCTTGATGACGATGGTAGAAGTGATTCTGGCGTAATGATTGCTCGCAATGCCAGCGCTATTGACCAGCTCGACGCTATCACAATGCAAGAAGGCTCTATACCTTCTAAAATGTTATTCCATGCGGCAACATGTAATACAAAGGGCATTTTGGTAAACGTACGTGATGGCGGTTTGAAGAAAGACTTGTCGCTAGGTCT
>JAGAOA010000203.1 GCA_017623955.1 Opitutales bacterium | reverse complement strand
TTCGGCTGTCTCTATTATTGATTTTATGAATTTTGATTTTGCAAATTCTCCACCGACAGCTGGTGCAATTTTTTCGACAAACTCAACAAACGCATCTCTTTTGGGAAGTTCATCTATGGCTGAATTTTTCATAGCTCCCAGCTTTTTGACTCGCTCAATCGCATACTCCAAACCACCGATTGAATCGACAAGCTTAAGTTCTTTTGCGGTCGCCCCTGAAAAAATTCTACCATCGGCAAATGTTAAAACTTTTTCGAGTGGGAGTTTTCTCGACTTTGCGACAAGCTCGACAAATTTTTCGTAAACATCATCTATATGTTTTTGTATTCTTTCGATTTCAAGAGAGCTTGGAGAACGTGAAAGAGTCCCGATATCAGCCATTGGTGCGGTTTTCACTGAATCAAAAGTTATACCAAAATCGCCTGCTAATTTTTGAGCCGAAAACATCAACGCAAATACTCCGATTGAACCCGTTATGCTTTCTGCATCGGCTACAATTTCTTTTCCAGCAGTTGCAATCCAATATCCACCGCTTGCAGTAGTTCCACCAATCGAGATTACAACAGGCATTTTTTTCGCCAAAAGTTCGAGCTCACGACGTATCAATTCCGACGCATACGCACTTCAACCTCCACTATTTATACGAACAACAGCACCGCTGTATTCCTTTGAATTGCGTATTGATCGTATCAACTTGCAGTACGTAGTAGAGTCGATTGAATCGGGTTTTGTCGCCGTTTCGACGATATCGCCATTCATATAAATCAGTGCAATTTTTGAAGGCGGATTTATAACCACGTCTTCGGGATAATCGATAATTGACGCCTGTGCAAAAGTAAATTTTTGTTTGCCGACAAGCTTTTGCATTTCTGCAATAACTTCATCTTTGTATGCGAGCTTATCGACAAGCTTAAATTCTAAAGATTCCCTCGATGTTAGCATCGCTTTTTCTGACGCAATAGATTTAAGCTTATCGACAGGAACCTTTCGAGACTTCGCAATTTTCTCAACAATAGTTCCCCAAATTGAATCCAAAAGTTGAGTATAATTTTCACGAACAGCTTTCGACATTTTGTCAGATGTAAACATTTCGCCAAAACTTTTTAGTTTGCCAACTTTCACAACGGTTGCATCTATACCATACTTTTTTAGTGCATTACCAAAGAAAACAGAATTCCCGCCAATCCCCTTAAAATCAAGACTTCCGAACGGATTTAAATAAATTTTTGTCGCACAACTCACCAAATAATAATCACGCATCGACGGATTTTCAAGATACGCAACAATCGATTTTCCCGATTTGACATAGCTTTCTAATGCGTTGCGTAATTCTGAAATCTGTGCGTATGAAAGTGTAGAAACTAAACCTTCAAACGAACCACAAATGAAAATCGCTTTGTTTGAAGAATCGCCCGAAGCCTTGTTTATTCGTGCACAAATTGAACGTGGCGTTAAAATAGTTTCGCCATTTACATAATCTACAAAAGCGTTTTGTGCTTTGCCCGATTCCTCGATTTGTTCAGATAAATTTATTACAAGCGTCGAAAAATCAGACGTTGCTGGAGCCTTGTCAATATTCTGCGTTGAGTTTACACCGATTGCGACAAGCAGTGCTATCGGCAAGACGAAAAAAAACACGAACAATGCAAGCAATGTCGCAGTGAAATTAGAGAAGAAAGATACAATAGTTCTTAACATTTTTTAATCCATTTTTTTTAACGCAAAAGCATATCTAATGCCCTCTCGGCGACTTTTGCACGGTTTACATTTCTTTGACACGATGTATCCAATAAAAGTTCATCGCACTCAAAATTTAAATTTCCAAAATCATCTTTTTTGCAAAGACAGACAAAAACTTTACCAGCTAAATCTGCTGGTTTTGGTGCTACATTTGCATCGAGAAATCCAGTTGTCGCAATTGCATAATCGGCATTAAAAATCGAGATTGCACCGTGTGCCATTGCTTGTGAACACTGCAAACTTTCGGCATAATATTTTTCGAGAATTTCTTTTTTAACCGACAAAATTTTCATTTTTGCTTCGTCGCAATAACAAACTGCAGAACCTAAAAATACTGCACTTGCACCACTAATAGAAACAATCGACGACGCAACAAGCCCACCTGTACAAGATTCCGCAACGCATATCTTCTTTCCACGTCGAGTAAATATTTCAACAATGCGTTTTGCCTTTTCTGTCAAACTGGGATTTTCCATAAAAAACATCGTATTATATGAATTTGTGCATTCAAGATTTTTTCGCAGTTTTAAAATAATCTTGAAGATATATTTTTTATTAGAAAGAATGTAAGAATGTTATCGAAAGTAAAATCGGGTGCGTTGTTAGGCGTTGAAGCATTGCCTGTCGAAGTAGAAGTTAATTCGGGGGAACGTGGAGAGCCACGCACATTTATTGTCGGCTTGCCAGATGTCGCAGTGAAGGAATCGCTCAACAGAGTGTCGTCGGCAATGGCAAACAGTGGCTTCACAATGCCTCTGACAAAAATGACTGTCAACCTCGCACCTGGAGACATTAAAAAAGAAGGCCCTATTTACGATTTGCCAATCTCACTCGGAATTATCGCATCGACTGGTAATATGGATGCGTCGAAACTGAACAATTTTATTATCGCTGGAGAATTGAGTCTTTCGGGCGAATTGCGGACAATTTGCGGTGGAGTATCACTTGCACTTTTAGCACGTTCAAAAAAAATGCGTGGCGTTATTCTTCCACCCGATTCTGCGTTAGAAGCGTCGCTTGTCGAAGGAATCGAAGTTTATTCTGCAAGAAATTTACGCGAGTTGGTCGACTTCTTTAACGGACAAAATAATCTTCAGCCAATATCGCCAAAAGACTCGCCATTTCGCAAAGAATTTGATGAATCTTCAATGCCCGATTTTGCCGATGTAAAAGGTCAATACGCTGTCAGACGTGCTGTTGAAGTTGCCGTTGCGGGCGGACACAATCTACTTATGGTGGGTCCTCCAGGCTCGGGGAAAAGTATGATTGCAAAACGTATTCCTACAATAATGCCGTTGCCCTCATACAATGAATTTCTAGAGATTTTAGGTGTGTATTCTGCCGCAGGATTGACTCAATCGGCAGAAAATAGGCGTTTTAAACGTCCATTTAGAGCGCCACATCATACAGTTAGTAAGGTTGGTCTTGCTGGTGGAGGTCCTAATCCTAAACCTGGCGAAATTTCCTTAGCTCATAATGGTGTTTTGTTTTTAGACGAACTTCCTGAGTTCGGTTCTATTCTTGATAATATGCGTCAACCAATGGAAGATGGTAAACTCACAATTTCTAGAGCCGCAGGTAAGATAACTCTTCCATGCAAGTTTATGTTGGTGGCGGCAATGAATCCTTGTAAGTGTGGATATTATGGAAGTAGTCAACGCAGATGTCGTTGTACCCCTCAACAGGTTGCAATGTACAGAGCAAGAGTATCTGGCCCAATGTTAGATAGAATTGATATTCATGTAGAAGCCGCAGCATTGAGTGTAGAAGACATACAAAAAAACACAAAAGCAGAGTCATCTGCCGAAATAAGAGCTAGAGTTGTAAAGGCTAGAGAAATTCAGTCTTGTCGTTTTTCTGGGACAAAAATACATTGTAATGCAGAAATGACACAACCTATGTTACGTGCGTATTGTGCGTTAACATCAGAGCAAAATTCATTGCTAGTGTCTGCTATGAATGAACTTGGTTTGTCAGCTCGTGCATGGGATAGAATTCTAAAAGTCTCTCGTACTATTGCCGACCTTGATTTTTCTGATGCAATTCAAACGCATCATCTTCTTGAAGCTATAAATTATCGTTCTTTAGACAGAAATTTTTAAACTAAAAAATATGTTAAAAAAAGTAGATACATTCTTTGAAATTTCTAAACGTGGCTCATCAATCGTTACAGAATTCGGAGCAGGGATTGCAACGTTTCTTGCTATGAGCTACATTTTAGCAGCTAATCCAACTATATTATCTGGGGCAGGAATGGATAAATCTGCTCTAATTACCGTTACAGCTCTTGCGGCTGCCTTTGGTAGTTTATGTATGGCATTGTTTGCTAATTTACCTGTCGCATTAGCGCCAGCAATGGGGGCAAATTCGTATTTTTCGTTTGTCGTTTGTACGACAATGGGTATTGATTGGCGTTCCGCATTGGCTCTTGTTTTTTACAATGGTATATTTTTTCTGATAATATCTGTTGTTAAAATTAGAGAGAAAATCGTTTTGAGTGTTCCACCTCCTGTTAGAGTTGGATTACAAGTTGGAATTGGAATGTTTATTGCCTACTTAGGGTTGCAGTATAGTAAAATCGTAGTGGCCGATAAATTTACAATTTCTTCAATAGGCAATTTGATAATGCCTGAATGTGTACTTTCATTATTTGGGTTATTAGTTGTATCTATATTGATAGCTAGAAAATATAAATGTGCAGTTGCCGCATGTATTGCATTTATAACTATAATATCGTTTTTTATTAATGATTCTTCGGGAAAGAGTATTGCATCTGTTCCTGATAAACTTTTTTCGTTACCCAATTCTATATCAGCCACCTTTATGCAGTTAGACTTTTCTTTCCCGTTTAGAGAACCATTGAAAGCTTTGCCTGTAATTTTTGTACTGTTGATAATGGATATGTTTGACACAATTGCAACGTTGATTGCAACTGGTAGAGCTAGTGGTTTGATGAACAAAGACGGACAAATGCCAAAGATGTCTAACGCTCTTTCAGCAGATGCAACAGCAACAATAGTTGGTGCTTTACTTGGGACTTCTACAACGGGTTCTTATGTCGAATCTACTACGGGAATTGAATCGGGCGGGCGAACAGGGCTTACATCAATAGTTGTTGCGATTTTATTTTTACTTTCTCTATTTTGTACTCCAATGATTGCGTCTGTTCCGCAAATTGCAGTTGCTCCAGTTTTAATAATAGTAGGAGTCTTGATGATGCGAGCCTTTGGAGATTTAGATTTTTCGAAGATTTATGAAGTTATACCTGCAATAATTTGTATGCTTATTGTTGCATTTTCATTTAGAATATCTTTGGGATTTTCTTTTGGGATTATAACATACGTTTTACTAGTTTTAGCGGTGGGACAAAAAAAGCTAATTACAACTCCATTGTTGATGATTTTTGTGGTTGTTTTGGGCTTTTTATACCTACTTTTTTAAGATTTAAAATTCTAAATATGCTTCGAGTGGTAAATGGTCTGAAGGATATGCTCCACCTATATTATCTGCTATAACTGCACATTTCTTTACTTTGATATGTTTTGAAACAAATATGTAATCTATCTTTTTATTAGCATCTGAACAATCTCTAACAACTCCATTTATTGGTCTATTATACAACATATTTACAAATGACCCTCCTGGTCCATAGGGTTTTTTCTCTGATACTTTCCAAGAGTCTAACAATATTCCACTTTCTAAAAGAGCTTTTATTGTTGCAGTTTCTGTTGGACGTGTGTTGTAATCGCCTGCTGTAAAGAAGGGAAGTCCCTGTGTGATTTGTTTTATTCTTTCTACAAACAATTTTGCACTATGCAAACGAACTATCGAATTTAAGCCAAAATGTGTGTTGAAAAAGTAAAACTCTTTACCCGATATTTTATCCTTTAATTTCACCCAGTTACAATTACGATATTGCTTCTCTTTCCAATAGGTTGCCTTTGATTTTTCATCTGGCGTTTTTGTTAAGAAAAACGCACCACTATCGATTAGTTCATATTTATCTTTCTTATAGAAGATAGCGTTTGTCCAGCGATTTTTTGATGTCGGTATTTGACCTTCGACATTTACACCTGAAACATTATAGACTCCACTTTTTAAGAAACCTTGAATTTGCCAATATTGCGTTTCTTGTGTGCCGAAAACATCAAAGTCATGATACGCTACTAGGTTAGCAGCTAAACGCAAACGTTCATCGCTAAATTCATGACTTTCTCGATATGTTCCCAATACATTAAAAGATCCTGCAATAAGATTTACTGCATAGGTTGTGAATGCTGAAAATATCAATAATGCTACTACAAAAATTTTCTTTCTCATATTTTATTTTTTTTTGAAATTAAAATTGTATATATGCTTCCACTGGCAAGTGCTTTGACGGATACGAATTATTTACGTTATCAGACAAGTGTCCACATTTTGAAACTTTGACTCCCTTTGATACAAATATATAGTCGTACTTCATTCTTGGATCCATATAGTTCATTGTATTATTTATTGGAATATTATAGTCTAGATTTGTAAAAGTCCCTTTTGGTCCAAATGTTAATTTTGCTACTTTCCATGTATCTATCATAAATTTTGGCGAGAGAGCATTAATTGTATCGTATTCTCGTTCTCTGATATACAAAGACCCAGCTACGATGAATGTTGCATCTTTAGCGATTTCTTTTACTTTTTTTACTAGTAATTTTGCCGACAAAATACGTGTCTTAAGTGGATAACTAAAGCATGTATTAAATACAAAGAATTCTTTATTGGATTTATTTTCTTTAAACTTAGCCCAATTACAATTAAGTGGAAATTTATTTTCCCACGTATTTGATTTTTTTTCAGGAGAATCTGACAGCCAAAATGAACCTTTCTCTAAGAGTGTATATTTATCGCTCTTATAAAAAATATTATTTGTTGGAGTTGAATTTTCTGACGGTTCCAGCCCTTCGACATTTACACCTACAACTTTATATTTGCCAAGAGCTAATATTGCCTTTGTTTGCCAGTAGAGATTATCTTGTGTAGCCAGAATATCAAAATCATGATAATCTATCAAAGATGTTGCCAGAGATAATCTTTCTTTCGCAAATTTTTTATCTTCTTGTGTTGCATATACATTAAATGAACCAACTACCATTGAAACTGCATTAGCAATGCTCGACAATGCTAGAACTATTGATACTAAAATTACCTTTCTCATACAAAAAACATACTACCATCTATTTCGTTTTCAAGATTTTTTTATGCTAAACTTTTATACTTCAAATAATGTTTTTCCATAAAAAAGGCAATTCCTAAGAATTGCCTTGTGAAATATATTAAAAACTATTTGTAAAAGAAAACGTGCTTTTATACGTTTCTTAGCGTGATTGTTCAACTGCTACTGCAACTGCTACTGTTGCACCAACCATTGGGTTGTTACCCATGCCAATCAAGCCCATCATTTCAACGTGAGCTGGAACTGATGACGACCCTGCAAATTGTGCATCGCCGTGCATTCTGCCCATTGTGTCAGTCATACCATACGATGCTGGACCTGCAGCCATATTGTCTGGG
>JAGAOA010000202.1 GCA_017623955.1 Opitutales bacterium | reverse complement strand
TCCCGCTGCACGAACAACCATTTCATCCATCAAAACTCCACCTACATCATTAGCACCATATTCTAATGCGACTTCGGCTACTTTCAGCCCTTCAGTGAGCCACCCAGACTGAATGTATTTTATGTTGTCTAAATATATTCTAGCAAGAGCCAAAGTCTTTAAAAATTCAGGAGCCCCAACTCTGGGAAATCTACCTTCTATCGCAGTATTTTCAGGTGATACAGGCCATGCAATAAACGCCTTAAATACACCAGTTTCATCTTGTAAACGACGAACAACATCTAAGTGTTCTATGCGTTGAACCATAGTTTCTCCCAAGCCAAAAGTCATTGTAGCTGAAGATGACATCTCCAATTTTGCCAATTGACTCATAACCTCACTCCACTCTTCCACCGTACATTTCTTTCCACACAACTCTTTGCGTATGGAACTAATGAGCATATCGGCAGCTCCTGGGATAGAATCTGCACCCGCGTCTTTCAAACGCCACAAACAATCGGCTACACTTATATTTTCGGCTCTCGCAAACCAAATAATTTCAGATGGCGAAAATACATGAAGCCATAAACTTGGAAATGAATTTTTTATTTTTCTAAGTAACGCCTCAGCCCATTTCAAAGTAAACTTAGGATGAAGACCACCTTGTAACATAATCTGAACACCCCCGCGTTCAACAGCATCTTTACAGAGGTCAAATATCTGTTCGTCTGACATTGTAAATGGCTCTACGCGACCAGCCCTTGCATGATACGCACAAAACTTACACTGCGCCATACACACATTAGAATAGTTTATCATTCTATTTACAATAAATCCGACTTCTTTTGAAGGATCTATCAAATTTGTGCGAATTTGAGCAAATTTAGAAAGTTCATACATACTAAACTCTGCAATCTGCAAAGCTTCGCTTGGACTCAAACGATCACCATTTTTTATTTTTTCAGATATCTGCATTTTCTTTTACAAAATTAAAGCTTTTATCAAAATCGGCACGTTGCATTTTAAAAATCAGACGTGTATAATAGCGTTTAATAACTTCAATGTCCAGTTTCCCAGAAGTCAACTCCATTGCCTTATTATACACTTTCTGTGGATTTTCTGCAAATAATGACAACGATGTATTTAAAAATTCACTAACCCTCGGTGCAATTTCATCAAACAAACTTTTGCGAATTACAAAAACCGCATACAACATTTTACACTTTGCCCACTCTTTCCACAATTCACCTAAATCATAACAATACTGATACCTTGATGAATTAAAAAGCATAGCATTATCGCCTATAAGAATTACGCTATCAGCTATATCCAAAGGTTTTTGTGGCAATGCCATAATATCGAAGCCATATTTGTGAAAACATATTTTTCTGAAAGCTCGCGATGATGTACCAGTTTGAGATGTTATAAAAATACTACCTTTGTATATCTGAGAAATTTCATATTTTGAAAAGAGTTTAATCGACATTATCTCGCCATCACCACCTATGCAGAATTCAGGTAAAACCGCATAATCTTTTTCGCACTGCGGGTATATCCACCGAGATATCATAGAAATATCCGTTTGTCCCAATCTGACTAGTTCGTTCAACTCTGACGGGTTCGAATAAAACATTTCAAACTCGCTAGGAATATTGCCACAAAAAAAAGGCAAACTGTTTATGAACGAAACTCCAGAAAATTTATACATAATTTGAATTTGTCTTTTTTGCTTGTAACCCTGCACCTTCAATTACGCCACGCATAAATTCTACTGTGCGTTTTTGTTTTGTTGCACCTGCTGCAACAGCAACTTCTTCATTCCAGTGAGTTCCACCAATATCGTCAGCACCAAAGTTCAATAGAATTTGCGAAAGCCTATCACCAAAATGGGGAACTGGAATACGAATATGAGGAAAATTATCTAGCATTAAACGCGATATTGCACATATTTTCAAATCGTATATACCCGAAGACTTACCTTTTATGACACTAGCTCCTTGTCGAAATGGCAAAGGAACAAATGCTTTAAATCCACCAGTTTCATCTTGCAAGCTACGCAACATATCTAGATGACATACAATATCTTTTGATGTTTCTAAATGCCCATAGAGCATTGTAGCATTTGTTTTTAAACCGAGCTTATGAGCTACACGCATAGCATCTAACCATTGTTGAGCCGTCAATTTATTTGGTGATATCTTTCTACGTATTTCTGCATCAAATATTTCTGCACCGCCTCCAGGGAGAGCATCAGTCCCAGCTTCAATTAGTTTTTCAATAATCTCTTCAAGAGATTTCCCTGAAACTTCAGCCATCAATGCACATTCAGAAACGGTATAAGAAACTACATTTAAATTTTTGTCGGCTTTTTTTACAGCACGAACAACATCTAAATAATAGTTAAAATCTAATTTGCGATATATTCCACCTATTATATGTATTTCTTCCGCACCCATTTCAGAAAATGTCTTGGCACGCTCGTAAACATCATCAGGCGAAAGCAGATAAGCACCATCTTCGCCTTCTCTGCGAAAGAATGAACAAATAGGGCAACATGCCTCACAAATATTTGAATATGTTATAGCAGCATTAACCGCATAAAAAGCAGTATCTGCATATAACGAAGTTTTAAAGGTATTAGCACGTTCGCCCAATTCGTATGTTTGGGCATTGTCTAACAAACGAAGTGCCTCGGAAGTTGAAATTCTATCAAAGTTTTTTAATGCAGAAAAATCACCCATTCTTTTTATAGTGTCTTAGTTAAAATTTTTGTCAACTTTAAGTATTGCGATTTATTAGGAAAAATGAAAAATACATTATTATGATTTTTATCAAAAAAGCAAAAGTATATGCCGATTTAATCAAACTAGCCCACACTATGTTTGCACTTCCTTTTGCATTATCGGCAGTAGCATTGGCTCATATCGAAGGCGGAAAACTATCGCTATGGCTAATCTTTTGGATTTTCATTGCCTTTACAGCTGCCAGAAGTTCAGCTATGGGCTTTAATAGAGTAGTAGATGCCGATATAGATGCGTTAAACCCTAGAACTCAATCGCGACCAAGTGTATCGGGAAAGATATCTATTAAAGATACTAAGTTTTTTACTGCAATTTCTGCTATAATTTTCGTAATTTCAGCATTTTTTATAAATATTTTATGCGGTTTTTTGTCAATTCCAGCACTAATTGTGTTGTTTGGATACTCGTACGCAAAACGATTTACATTTTTAGCCCACTACATATTAGGAGTTGCACTTGCTCTTGCTCCAATCGGAGCTTGGATTGCAGTAACGGGCAGTTTAGATGTTAAAATTCTACTTTTAGGAGGTTGTTTATTCTTTAGTATCGCGGGGTTCGATTTAATATATGCCTTACAGGATATGGAATTTGACATTGCACATAAACTACACTCTATACCAGCTAAATTTGGCAAGAAAAATACATTAATTATTGCTGGAATTTCCTTTATTATATCGACTCTATTGTTATTTTCGGTAGGATACGCATTTAAATTGAATA